>DATBAY010000535.1:0-18593 GCA_036271295.1 Lacipirellulaceae bacterium
CACCCCGCCGCAGAACTTGAAAACGCTCTAATTAAGCGTTTCGCTGGCAATCTGATCCGCCATCTTCTTATGGTAGGCCACCAATTTTTCGCGCAGTTCGGGTCGTGCGAGCGCGAGGATCCGGATTGCCAACAGCGCCGCGTTTTTGGCGCCATGCGACCCGACGGCGAGCGCGCCGACGGGAACGCCGCCGGGCATTTGGACGATGGAGAGGATCGCATCGAGCCCGCCGACGGCAGGACTTTGCATCGGCACGCCTAGAACGGGCAGCAGAGTTTGGGCAGCCACAACGCCGGGCAGGTGGGCGGCCAAGCCAGCGGCCGCAATGAGAATTTCGATACCGCGTTTTTCGGCTGTCGTCACATATTCGGTTACGAGTTCTGGCGAGCGATGGGCCGAGGCGACTTTCGCTTCGTTTGGCACGCCGAAATCGCTCAGCAACTTCGAGCAGGCTTGCATTGTTTCCCAATCGGACTTCGAACCCATCAAGATTCCGACCAACGGCTGGCTTGCGATATTGCTCATTTCAAATCTGCGTATGAGGCGGCGAATTAGTTATTCGAACGCCAAGTAAGTGATCTATGCGCTCTTGCGCCATCGTCGCGCGGACCGATGGCTTGCTAACCGTTTTAGCTATTTGAGGCGTTGCGTCAACCGGCTGGCAGACGACTGGGTGAGGAAGGTCGTATTACGACGCCAACGATTGTCTCGCCGGAAGGCGTTGCAAAGCAGAAAGCAGCGCGTCGCGGCGCACAGGCTTGACCAGATGGTCGTCGAATCCGGCTTCGTGGGAACGCTGGCGATCCTCGGGCTGGCCATAGCCGGAGACGGCGATGATCAGCTCGTTTTTGAAACCTTCGTCGCGGAGCGAGCGAGCGACGTCGTAACCGTTCATGCCAGGGAGGCCGATGTCCAAGAAAATCGCCTCGGGTCGAAAGGACCGCGCGATATCAAGTGCGCCCAAGCCATCATAGGCAGTTTGAACTTCGTGCCCAAGGCATTTAAACATCAGCGCACACGAGGAAGCGGTATCGCGATTGTCATCGACCACAAGAATTTTTCGCAGTTCGTCTGTGTGCGATGGCCGGCCATCGACAGAAGCAGCACTTGCGGAGAGGGCCTGCGCGAGTGGCAAATGAATGGTAAAGGTTGAGCCTTGGCCCAAGCCCGGGCTATCGGCTGAGATCGTACCGCCGTGCATTTCTGCCAGCTTGCGCGACACCGTCAAACCGATACCTAGCCCACCTTCGGAGCGGTCGAGCGTGCGATCGGCCTGCGCGAACAGATCGAACACGCGCGACAACAACTCTCGCGGCAAGCCGATGCCGGTGTCGATGACCTCGATGATGGCATCGCGGCCGTCCGGATGAGCGCGGACCGTGATGCGCCCGCCTTTGTTCGTGTATTTTGCGGCGTTAGTGAGCAGATTCGCGAGAATTTGCTCGGCGCGCGTCGGATCGACGTAGAGCAGTAGCGGTTCGGACGGGAGTTCGAGCGTGAGCTCGTGTTGTTTTTCTTCCATCAGCGGGCGTACGGTGGCGGCGGCACCGTTGACAAGCGCCGAAACATCGGCATTCTCGCGGCGGAGTGTGATTTTGTCGCGGCTGATGCGAGAGACATCGAGCAGGTCGTCGATCAAGTGGGCCAAATTGCCAGTTTGGCGATCGATGATGCCAAACAACTCGCCGGGGGCGTCTTTCGGCGACATCGCACCAATCTCGACGGCATAGCGAATGGCGGCGAGCGGATTGCGGAGCTCATGGGCGAGCATGGCGAGGAACTCGTCTTTGTGCCGACTGGCTTCTTTTACGGCGTGGAACAACCGGGCGTTGTCGACAGCTACCGCCACGCGCTGCGCCAAGCTTTCGGCCAATGCGACCTCGCGCTGCGAATAGCGGCGCACTGGATCGCAAGCCACCAGGCCTACGACGCCGATCGTACGGTCGCGAATTTTCAGAGGCACGCTGATCACCGCATGCGGGCTGAGTTCATCGACCATCGTCCGGTGTTCGTTGCTTTGCGTAAAACTGCTTAGCAGCGGCTCGGGCAGTTCTTCCATGAGCTGCGACTTGCCGGTTCGCAGGGCGCGCACGGTGGCCGTGTTGGAATCCCAATCGAGTGGAAATTGCGTGAGCATTTCGCCCAGCATATGCTCTTGCTTAGGATTGATGTGGGCGTGCGCGTGGTAGTCGATTCCACCCTTCCCATCGACCACATACACGACGCACCAATCCGCCAGGAAGGGAATGGGCAATCGAGCCGCTTGTTGCAGTGCGCTTTCTCGATCCACCAGCGCGGCGAGGCTCGTGCTGGCGTTCGCCAAAAACGTGAGGGCTTCCTCGGCACGCTTACGATTGGCGACGTTTATCCGAAGTTGTTTTCCTTCGCTGAGCGCGCTATCTGTCGCTTGCTCGGCCAATTGCTTCGCAACGAGCGCCCGGTCGCCGAGCCAACCAGCACCCAGAGAAAAAGCGATAAACAACGCGAACGCAACCTGATACTGCGATTCAGAGATTCCATACTCGGGATTAGAAGTCCAGAGCCCGGGGGCGAGCGGCACGGCGCTCAACACAAGTCCAATGATGGTCGGCCTCAACCCGCCCCAGGAGGCCAGCATGAACATGGCTGGAAAGAAGACGATAAAGGCTAAGTGAACAGCGAGGGACACCTCCAGCAACCATCGCAGGGCGCACGCGATGGCCACCACCAGGAGCGCGAAAACCACCTCGCGAATAATTTGGGATCGACTCGACATAGGACCGGCTTCATCGAAGAACTGTGAGAATCGCCGATAATTCATCATTGCGGTTGGCTTGCGATCGGGCAATCGCGCCGAAATGGCTCAGAACTCGCAGGGAAACGCGTGTATGGGGGGGCGGTGCGCAAAGTGGCGTTGCCACTCGATTTAGGCGGCTCCCGAGCTTGGCCGGCTGTAGCGGCCGAACACCATCCGCCCGGCACTCGTCTGGAGCACGCTCGTCACGAGGGCGAACACTTGCTCGCCGATGTGATCTCGACCTCCTTCGATCACAACCATGGTGCCATCCTCGAGATAGCCGACGCCTTGCCCAGCTTCTTCGCCTGCTTTCACGATGCGGACATCGATGCCTTCACCGGGCAAGAACACGGGCTTCAGCGAGTTGGCGATATCGTTCAGGTTGATCACGCCGACGTTATGAAGTTTGGCCACCTTGTTCAGATTGTAGTCGTTCGTGACGACTTTGCCTTCGAGGTGCTTAGCGAGGAGCACCAGCTTTTGGTCGACGGGTTGGCCAGCGAACTCGGGCAGCTCGCGGTCATAGATCATGAGGTCAACTTTTGGATCGCTGCGCAATCGATTAAGAATGTCTAGGCCGCGGCGACCGCGGTTGCGTTTGAGCTTGTCGTTCGAATCGGCGATCGCCTGCAGCTCGGCGATGACGAATTGTGGCATGATCAGCTGATTGTCGATCACGCGCGTTTCGACGATATCCGCGATGCGACCGTCGATCGCGACGCTCGTATCGAGCACGTAGGGTTTGAGACCCTTCACCTCTTTGGCGAATTCGACGTAAGGAATGATGAAGCGAAAGTCGTCTTTGGTTTGGAGCAAAACGCTGATGCAGGAATAGCAGACGACCGTCGCGAGCGCCAAACTAAGCCAATTGCCAAGCCAACTGTGGGCGATTGGCAAGATCGGGGTGAGAGCCAGTTGGAAAACATAGGTGAGGAATAGGCCGATGATCGTACCGAAGTAAACCGCGGTGATCGTGTCGAGACGCTTTCGGCGAATGCCGATGTCGGCCGCCAGCACGGTGGCCGCGCCGAGCATCACTCCCAGGAAAGCGATCCAGGGAAGAAAGCGATTTTCGCCGCTCAGCAAGTCGGAGCTGAGCAGCTGGAACCCGAGCGCGATGGCAACTGCCAAAAACACACACCGCAAGACGACGAGCGCCATTTGCTTTGGGTCTCCCATTCAGAACGCGAAAAACAAGGCCGCCAAGGGCGCCCTGCTTTACGGGCGATGCATGCCTGGAAACTCTATTCTAGCAACCCGACCGAGGGGCTACCAATGGCCGTCACTTCATAATTAATCGTCGATGTTCCTCGAAAGCAAATCGGTCGGTCATCCCGGCGAGATAATCGGCCGCCGCACGCGGCAAGCCTTCGGTCGCAACCAGGCGTTGAAACTTGTTAGGGAGCTTTTCAGGGTGCTCGACAAACTCCTGAAAGAGGTCCCGCAGCTTTTGCTGGGCAGGCCGACGTTGGGCTAGAAGTTCAGGGTGGCGGTACACGTTGTCGAACAGAAACCGCTCAAGTTCCAATTTTTTTTCGCGTAGCTCTGTGGAGGGCGCGATCAGCAGCGGTGCATTCTGCACGTCTTCGACGCTTTGAACGTGCGACGCCGTCAATTGACGGGTCGAGTTCTCTAGCAGATCGTTAACTTGCCAATCGATGATTTCGTGGACGATCGCGCGCAGCCGCTGCCGTTCACTTACAGCCGAATTGCTACTCGCGATACGCGCGCTGGCTTCGCGCCACAGCGGAACGTCGAGCAATTGGTCGACATCGAGCAGCTGCAACTCAATCGCATCGTCAGCGTCGTGTGCGTCGTAAGCAATACTGTCAGCGGCGTCGACGACTTGAACTTCGAGAAGCGGGCTGGGACGTTGTTTGACATTGTCTTCGCCCGGCGCCGTGGAAACGCGTTTTTCACTTCGCCGTCGTTGCCCCTCTAACACTTCGCACGTCAGATTTAAGCCCGCATACGCGTGATAACTCGTTTCGAGTAATTCGCAGACTCTTAACCCTTGAGCGTTGTGATTGAAGCCGCCACTGTTTTGCAAGCATTCGTTAAGCACGTCCTCGCCAGAATGCCCAAATGGCGGGTGGCCGAGATCATGGGCCAAAGCGAGTGCTTCGACCAAATCTTCATTGAGGCGCAAAGCGCGAGCAATGGTGCGCGCGATGGACGCGACTTCCAAGGTGTGCGTAAGCCGGGTGCGATGATAGTCGCCCATTTCGCCGGTAAAAACCTGCGTCTTTTGGCTAAGCCGCCGAAACGCGGCGCTGTGCAGAATCCGGTCACGATCGCGCTGGAAAGGACCTCGATAAGGATGGTCCGGCTCGGGATGGCGCCGACCTTTAGAATTGGCGCTGCGCATGGCGAAGGGCGCCAATAACGCTCGTTCGCGCTCGGCCAGTAGATTATTCGTGGAAGCGGTGGGGGACGACGTCACTCGTGCTCCGGCGTGGCGGTCAGCAATTCCCACAGGGCATCCAGCGATTGTGGGATGACGCGGGTGCCGGCGAGCACGGGCATGAAATTATTGTCGCCGGCCCAACGAGGAACCAGATGCCAATGCAAGTGGCCCGGCAAGCCAGCGCCAGCGACACGGCCGAGGTTCAACCCAACGTTGAAGCCATCCGCATGCAGTTTTTCGCGATAGAGCGTCGTAAGTTTGGCCAGAAGTGTCATGCAGGTCAGGTGTTGTTCACCGGTCATCAAACTCAGCTCGCCGACGTGCCGTAAAGGGGAAATAAGTAAATGACCATTGTTGTAGGGAAATCGATTGAGAACCACGATGGCATTGGCGTCGCGTGCGATTACCAGCAGGCGACGATCGCTGCCGGACGAAGGCTCATATTTGGCGGCGGCGCGACAGAGAAAGCAGTCCTTATCGGCGTCGCGCTGCCACTCGACCGGCTCGGGAATCGGTTGTGCACCAGAAGACTCACCAGTGACGTACGCGAGCCGCCATGGTGCCCACAGTCGATCGTGACTCACTTTATTACGCCTTTGCTGCTGCCGGGAGGAACGAGCGTTCGGGCGAATGGTAAGTGGTCTTTGACGGAGTTGGTTCGTTTGATGGTGTCGAAGTCGCGCCGCGCTTCAGCACCCAAATCAATACGCCGGCCAAAACGACTACGACAAAGAGCAACGCAACTGCCATCAACATTTGGTTGCGGCGCGTGCGCTCGCGCCGAGCATCGTAGTCCGGGGCTTCCGCAGCGCTCGTTTGATTTGCGGTTGCGGGAGAAGACGTAGTTGCAGCGATGATCGAATCTGGCAAGGCTTCCGAAATCGTCGCAACTGCGGAGGGACTCGCAGCAGAAGCGACCGGTTCATTGTCTTCGACGTCAATGAGGACCGAAGGTGAAGCGTCAAATAGTTGTTGAGGAGCGGTCCGGCCGAGCGCTACGATCCCGGGGCCATTTGAAATCGCCGAGGCGGCAGGCACTTCCGATTCATTCGGAACAATGACTTTTGCGCCGCAATCTGGGCAAATTGCGCGCTTGCCTGCTAAAAACGTTTTGACGTTGAGTTTGTGTCCATTCGGACACGAAAAGCGAATACCCATGGGCACGCCCGATTGCGGATTGCCGTTTAAGCTTCGATCTGCAGCTATCATTATAGGCGAGCGTCTGAACATCGAAAAACACTGGACTCTGCAGCGATACGGTATGTGCCGCCGCCAGCCAAGCGATGTGACAAGAATACGTGGGGTCATGCCGAAAAGGCCGATTTTTCCGCCGGCAAATTGCTCGAACAAGCTAAAACGCGGTCTAAAAACTAGCACGATTTTGCCATATTTCCTAGAATGAAAGTCATGTCGGCCGTGGGGGGCGAGAAGATTTCTTACATCGCCGCAAGGCGTTCGCGCCATTCGTCGTTGCCGATCGATCAGGGCTTGGGGCAATAAAGTTTTCCGAAGGCTTCACGACATGAGTGACTCAGACAACGACGGGCCAATTGAGATCGCGATCGTGGGTGATTTGACCGACAGCGAAGCGGATCTGACCGATCGGCTCCTGGGCATCGAGCCCGGCGGCGAATGCACGATCTATTTCGATTCGCCTGGGGGCAGCCCTTATTGTGCTGTCTCGCTGATGACGCTCATCAAGCTGCGGCGCTTGCGGGCGACCGGCATCGTGACGGGCGAGTGCTCGTCCGCCACGCTGTGGCCATTCGCCGCTTGCCAACGGCGCATAGTGACGCCATTCAGCGTGATGCTGTTTCACCCGATGCGTTGGCAAAGTGAAGAGAACGTTGGATTGGCAGAGGCGTCGGAGTGGGCGCGGCACTTTGGCCAGCTGGAACAGGATATGGATACGCTGCTGGCCGAGCTATTTGGTGTTCCGGCCGAACTCATGCGGAAGTGGATCATTCCGGGTAAATACGTTTCGGGTCGAGAGCTGGCAGAAGCCGGTATGGCGGAACTGGTCGAGCTCGACCGGATTCACCTGATTTCTCAAAACGGAGCACCCGCCGATAAGCGCGGCGAGGGGGCGAACGGCCACGCGTCGCCTTCCAAGCCCAGCCGGCCTGAGAAGGTTCCTGCCCGCCGACGACGGAGTTAATCTGCGCTGATTCCCTGGGGTTTCAGGCGGTTAAAGGCAGCGGACTGTTCATGAAGGCCGAACAGCACTCGATCGCCATTTGGATGTCGTTTTCGCTTGGCAATAGCGCGCCATGAACTCGCGCACGCTGAATGACACCTTTCTCGAGGAATTCTGAAAAGAGATGCCATTGGACGAATGCCTTGCCGCGCGGACCAGAGGAACATTTCAGTTGCTGAAAATCGGTCGATGGCATGAACTCGACGTAGCTGAGCGGCGCTGTTAGCAGGCGTCGCACAATGCAACAACTCCCACCGCTTGGTCCATACGTTGGATCGCTCTTGATGAGCTCAATTCTTGGTGCTTGGCCACCGCCTAGCGAAACGTAGTAGAGCTCACTGCTGGGAACGGCGGATGCCACGATGATCTTTGGATGCGTATCCAGCAACTGAGTTTGTACCGATACCAGCAACGACATCGAGGCGAAAGCCACCATCGAGGCAGACGCAGGCTGCGCTTGCCAGTAGATTTGCGGTGCGTAAGGCCAAGCGTCTGCGGGATGATACGTCGCGACCAAGTCGTTGCCGCGAATATAAAAATCATCCACGGCGAGTGGCCACCAGCTCCTATCGCTTTCCTCGACGGTAGCGTTTGGAGCGGCCACTTCTTCAGGACTGCGCAGCACGCCCAAAAAAGTGCAGGGCGAGTCTTTGTAGTCGAACTCTGGCTGGTGCAGACCAACGTGCGGACGCGCGATATTTATTTCGCCGGAGAATTTACCGCAGTTGAGCGAACTTGTTGTGCCATCCAGTGACCAAACGCTTGACGCTCGTGCTGTGTCGGCCATGACCGCAGGATAATCTAAGAATTAGAAGTGTTAAGTTGCACGTGCGTGGCGAAGAGCGTGCGAGTAGGCCAATAAAAAAACCCCGTCGAACACCACGAGGATGTTGCGACGGGGCCGGAACAGAGAAGAGGCCGTTATATCCGAGCGAAAGTATAAAAAATATCAGGCAATCGCCTTCCACGAACTGTGGAATTTTGTCCCGGTTGAAAACCGTGAACTTCTGTTCCTCTAACGATGATACCCATTTCAAAACTGGTGTCTATAGTTTGCAGAGAAAAAGTTTGATCAATTTCGCGGGGCCGTCGTTATATCGCCGTTAATCCTTATAGTTTAGCAGTTTACGCCGAGTGGCGAAAAACCATATAAATTGTAGGAGTTCGCACGCTTCTGCCAGCGTCGGGACATTTACAGCAGACTGCTGATGCAACGACGCGTTGCGAAGTGACGTGTCGGTTGCAAAAGCGAATTTAAACTAAACGTGCGGTTTCTATTTGCAAAAGGCGCTCGTGTCACACGACTCTATTTTGGCCTGGCTTGAAACTTGTGAGTTGGCCGCGCGGGCGGGCGGCGAACAACTGCTGGCGTGGCGCGGCCGATTTCAAACTCGCGAAAAGGGCGCTGCTGATTTAGTGACGGACGCGGACATCGCCTCGCAACGTGCAATTCAAGCCGTGATTGCTAGTCGTTACCCCGAGCACGCGTTCATCGGTGAAGAGCAGGGCAAAAGTGGCGGGACGCTCGAGCGCGATCAAATGGGTTGGATCGTCGATCCTCTCGACGGAACGACGAATTATGTACATGGGTACCCGAACTATGCCGTGTCGGTAGCACTTGCTCGGGGATCGCAATTACTGGCCGGTGTTATTTTCGATCCGCTGCGTAATGAGTGCTATTCTGCAGGTGAAGGCCATGGCGCCTGGTGCAACGGAACCCGTTTGCGCACCACGAATGCCAGTCATCTTGCCGATGCGCTAGTGGCGGTCAGTTTGCCCGCACGAGTTCAGCGCGACAGCCCTGATCTACAGGACTTCATAGAAGTTGTGCAGGTGTCGCAAGCCGTGCGTCGCAGCGGGTCGGCGGCGATCAACCTGGCACAAGTTACAAGCGGAGCGCTAGATGCCTTTTGGGCGACTCACATTCACCCGTGGGATGTGGCGGCGGGGGTGCTGCTCGTCCGTGAGGCGGGGGGACTCGTTACCGCTCGAGACGGCGGTAATTTTGACCTCTGGAATCCGCACTTTGTGGCGGCGGCCGGCGCGGGCGTCCATCGCGAGCTGTTAGCCGCATTGCGGCCGTTTTCGCGGAGTAGCGGGTCGCCCTGATTTCGCGTCGAATCGTGAAAATACCCGGTTTTCTAGATAATGCACCTTCTTGCGAAAGGTTTTGCTTATCGGCGTCCATGAGTAAAATAGAAGCAAGCTAAATCGCGCCTAAGCTCGCCGAATCGCGGTTTCACGCATTCTCCTCCACAGCGCTCTATTTCGCCTCAGTTGGTGCGCACGAGCGCTCTCTTCTGGCGTCGTCGTTGAAGATGATCGATCAAGACAAAACGGATGACCATTGGCGCGGACCTCCACGTCGATCTTCCATCGTAACGCTATTCGTCTTGGCGCTGTCGTTGGTGTCGCTGTCCGCGTATTCGCAGGATGGCTCGACTGAGGCGCCCACGCCCGATTCGAAGCAGCCCGACACGACCGCGCCGGGGCCGAGCACAACCCAGAAGAACACTGCGACTGGGGCGGCTCAATCTGGGGTCGAATACATGGGGCCCGATACGTACCTATTGCTAGATGCCAACGGTCGGCCACAGCTGATGCCTGGCATGACCTACGAGGATTTTCTGGTAGCCTGGAAAAAGCTCAATGCACCCGAGAAATCAGATGCTCGACCGCGGTACACCATCGAACGCTTGGATTTCGACGGGCGCGTGATTGGTCAGCGGGCAGAACTCGATTGCGTGGCGACAGTCCAACTTATGGACGACGGTGCGATTGAAGTGCCGTTGGGGTTGGTTGGTGCGATCCTGCAAGGCGAGCCACGGTTTGAATCGGCACCTTCCAGCGAAATTGGGAAATCTTCTCCGGTGCCTTCGCCGCCGTCGGATCCTGAGCATCTATCGTATAATCCGGAACGAGGCGGGTTCCTGGCGAGATTTGTCGGCCATTCGGGCGACAAGCGAAAACTGACACTCGGTCTCATCGTGCCGCTTCAACACGAAGGTTCCGAAACAACACTGCCATTGAATTGTCCTCGAGCGCTCACATCGCAACTGAGCGTGAAGCTTGATTCGGAAGTCACGGAAGTCAGAACGAATACCGGTGCAATTGTGTCGCAGCCGCAAAAGAGCGGAGATGGAACCGCGATAAAAGTGGCCGGACCTGCGGGCATATTTCGCCTGACCTGGCAGAACGCCACGAAGGATGCACGGGCGGTCGCTTCGATTTTGAATGCACTCAGCGCGATTCGGACAACGATTGACGGCCGCGGAATTCGCAGCGACGCGCGGCTCACGGTGCGTAGTTTTGGCGGCACTTTCGATCAATTTCGTGTTCGCTTGCCGCCAGGAGCGCAGTTAATTCAAGCCCGGCCGGATTCGGCCCGCGCGCCAGAGGCGCAATATCGAATTAGTGTCGAGCCCGACGCGACGGACAAGACGAAATCGAGCGACGCTGGCAGCCAACAGGTCGTCGTGGTCGAACTTGCCGAGAAGCAGAAGGGGCCGGTGGTCGTTGATCTGGCAACCGAGCAATCGGGAGGCGTGGACAAACCGGATCAGGAAATAAATCTCGGGGGGTTCGAAGTCGTTGGAGCCGTGCGCCAGTTTGGCGATGTGTCACTCAGCGTAAGTGATGATTGGCAGGCGCAATGGCAAGCAGGTCCGTTCGTGCGACAAGTCGATCCGAGCGAGCTTGATTCGAGCCTGCAGTCGTCGAATCCGACGGCCGCTTTTCAATTTGACCGGCAACCATGGTCATTAAAGGTGCAAGTGGCCCCCAGGCGCCTGCGGCTGCATGTTACACCGAAGTTCGAGTTGGAGTGTCACCCCGAGGAAGTTCGGTTGGTTGCGCACCTCGCATATCAGTTTTTCGGAGCGCGAGCGTTCGAGCTGCGCGTGGATTTGAAAGACTGGGAGATGACGGGCGACCCTGTCGAAGCAGGCGGAATGGTCGATCAAGACCGGGTCACGGTGACTCCACAAGGTGTGCTTGTGCTGCCGCTATCGCGGGCCGCAACGCGCCGAGTTGAAGTGACGCTTCCGCTGCGGCGATCCGTCAAACGCGATGCAGCCCGTATGGAATTGCCGCTCCCGGTGCCCACCGCGGACTCCGTTGGTACGGGCGATTTGTTTGTTCGCGCGGCCCCGAGCATTGAGTTGTTGCCCGATCTGTCGAAGTCGATCGGCCTGACCGCGCCACCCGACGCCCAACTTGTGCCGGGTGGAACGGACGACGGTGCAACGGGACTTCGATTTCGCACACTGCAGCCAGCGGTGGTTTTCGTGGCGGATCGGACCCGCCGAGCAGGTGAAATCTCGACCCAAACATCGGCCCAGATCGAACTCTCGCAAGACGGGGCTGATATCGACGAACGTGTAAATTACTCGGCGCGTTTCGAACCAGTTACTGAACTGGCATTTGAGTGCCCCGCTGATTTCTCGCCGGAAAGCCAAGGTCTGGAGATCCAACTTCGCTCGACGACGGATGAGAACGACTCCCAATTGGATGAGCGAAGAACGTCGCTTCATTTCACGCTGGCGAACGAAGAGTCGGCGGGGCAGTCTACAACGCGCCAATTTCGCGTAACGTTGCCCCGGTCTCAGCTGGGAAAATTTGGGTTGCGACTTCGCTATCATGTGCCGCTTCAAAAACCTGGCGCGTCGGAAACAGAATGCTTGATCCCGCTAGTTTGCCCATCGGATGGCGAATGGATATCGCAATCGACCACCGTGGTCGCGCCGCGTAATATCACCGCGAGCTTAGATGAAAATGCAGAAGACGCTTCTTGGAAAGTCGATCACTTCAACACCGAGAATCAAAAATCAAGCTTCGGGTTCCGAGCAAGCGGTCCGGAAGTTTCGCTGCCATTGATGTTGCGGCAAGGCCGGGGAGATGTGCCGGCACCCACGATCGTCGAACGCGTTTGGCTGCAAACGTGGCTAGCGAACGGAGTCGAGCAGAGTCGAGCGGCATTTCGGTTTCGCACCACGGCGCCCGAGGCGACGGTTGAGCTTCCGCCTGATTTGCCGTCAGGTGAAATTGAAACACTCGTCGACCGACAGCCAGCGGACGTTGTTTCGCAAGCCCACGGGCGGCTTGTTGTACGTTTGCCGCTGCAATCGGGGGGGACTTCTAGCGAAGCGGGCGCGGCGGGCGTTCATACCTTGGAACTTCGCTCGCGCCAGGCCTATCGGCAGGGCTTGGCGCAGGCCCATCGAGTCACGCCACCGCAGATTGAAGGCTCGATGGCTCTGTCGCAAGTTTATTGGCAAATTGTTCTGCCTGGCGACCAGCATGTTGTTCAGGCACCCGCGCAGCTAACTTCAGCGAGTCAACGGCAATGGCTGGGTGCGTTTTGGGGTCATGAACCGATAAAATCGCAATCGGATCTCGAAGACTGGGTCGGCGCTTCGCGCCAGGTGGCGCCCACAGATCTTCAAAGCCAGTACTTATTCAGTGGCTTGTTGCCAATTTCCACGATCGAGATTGTCACCGCCCCGCGGTGGCTTGTCGTGTTGTTGGCGTCATTTGCGGTGCTCGTCATTGTCCTTGCTTTGCTCTACATGCCGCGCGGGCTGAGGATGTGGGGCTTGGCCATCCTTGCTGGCGTACTGTTGATGGGATCTATTTCGTATCCCGAAGCGGCTCTGCTGCTGGGGCAGGCGGCCCTGTTGGGGCTGCTGCTGGCGGGTATATCCGTATTTCTGCGCCGTGCCAGTAGACGTCCATTGGTTCCGATCGGCTCGGCGATGGTGGCCGCCAGTTCACATCGAATGGCGACGCCGCGTGCCGAGTCGATTCTCATGCCGGCCGTGATCTCGAACGCGAGCACGGCTCCCACGGCGACCTTGCGTGTTGCGGATTCCAAGCAGTGATAGACTACGCCGCGCTCTTTCGCGAAAAGCGCCGACGACCAGGCGAGAAGGGGCATCAAAAGATGCGACCAGCCGCAATCTGTTTTGTGATTGCCGCTGTCGCAGCATTTGCAGGATGCGTCGATAAATCCAATGCCGCGGAGGACTCACTCAAGCGGAGTGACGCGCCGCTCAGATATCGGCGAATCTACGTTCCGGCGGATGCTCCGGCAGCCTGGCCTCGCGGTGGAGAGAAGTATCTCCCAATCGACGCGAGCGATTTCAAATCCTGGGTATCGGCCTTGAACAAGGGCAGCGAGGCCGATGTTTCGCCGGGAATTGAGGCGGCCGTATATTCGGGGCGTTTGGAAGACGGCGGCCGGATCGCTGGCCACGGCAAGTGGGATGTCGTGACGCGGTCAAACGCGCCTGCCTTGATGAAGATTGCGCAGCCCTCCATCGTGATTACCAACTTGCGTTGGAATGGGAACGAGAACCATCCAGTGCAGTATGGCATGTGGGGAAAAACGGGAGATCTGCCGGGCGATTGGGGGCTGCTCATTCCTGCGTCGGGAAGTATTGAATTCGACTGGAGCGTTCAAGGCCGGCAGCAGAATAGCGCTTTGGAAGTTCCCTGGCGAGTCCCTAATGCCACTTCCAATCGTGTCGTTCTTGACCTGCCTGACGGTCAACAGCCCAAGATGACAGGTGCGACCGTATTGCGGTCGACGCAATTGCCGCCGATAAAATCGGACGCCAGACAACAGGATCGCTGGCAATTGGCCGTTCCGTCCGCGCCGGATGCGATATTGCAAATTGCAGGTCGTGGGACCAGCAAAAATGCCACGAGCGAAGAACCCTCGCTACAAGAAACGGTCGACTATCAGTTGCAGAGGCGTGGGCTGAATATCGCGGCGTCATGGGACTTGGATTTTCGCGGCGTACCGCAGCACGACCTGAACGTGCCGCTGCCTAACAGTCTCGAATTGATCTCCGTCACAATTGATGGTCTCGCTGTGACTTGGCGGATAGATCATGCCGATTCGTCTACGGGCGCGCAGGCGATTATCTCGCTGCCGAAGACCGGCGACGCGACCCATCATCGAGTTGAGCTGACCGCCTGGCAGCCATTGACGGTCGACTCGCCATGGCGCCTTCCAAGATTACAGCCGGAAGCAGTTTTTTGGAGTTCTGGGGTGTTCGCCGTCGAGGTGTCTCCCGATTTGGAGCTGCGAAAAGTAAGCACAACGGACTGCGTACAACAATCGGTTTCGACGCCAGCCGACGATGGAACGGCGTCGCAACTTCTTTCCTACGCGGCCTATTCTCCTTCAGCGGCATTGGAAGTGCGGATTTCGCGTCACAAACCAGATGCTTCTGTGCGAATGTGTTCTTCGCTGGCGCTCGCGGATCCCGATGTTACGGGCAAGTTGGCCACGGAGTGGAACGTTTCTCAAAGCAGCTTGTACAAGTTCTCGGGAGAATTGTCGGCAGGCTGGAGCATCGAATCGGTCGAGACAATTCCCAGCGACGCGCTGGCCGAGTGGTTCATTGACCGATCGGACCAACGGCGCACGTTGGAAATACAGCTGACTCATCCGGCGGGGCCGGGACATAGCATTACTGTCATCGTTAATGGCCGATTGCAGCATAGTAACCTGGCCGAGCCCCTTACGGCGGACGCGCTCCGGGTAGTCCGCTGGTCGAACGCGCGAGTAATTCAGCATCTGGTAGCTTTCCAATCAGTCGAGCCATTCGTGGCGGAAACGATCGGTGATTTGCCTTCTGTACCGCAAAACCTTATTGGCGATAGCGAACGGGCGCTGTTCGACCTGAACGCCAATGAAAACCAGGTGGTTGATCTTACGCGGGCAAGTAAAGACGCGGGGCTACGGTTGGATGTGCGACGTGCCGAATACAAGGCGGACGTACAACTCGATGCGAATCTCGGCAACAACGAGCTGCGACAAAGTTGGCGCGTCACGGCGCGTCCGACGTCGAACCCAATCGATCGAGTGCTGGTGTACGCAACCGCGCCGCTCGGCGACGGCGTGCGGTGGGTGGAGCGTGTTACGAACAGCCCGGTCATCGCAAAGCTGTTGCCGCCGGATGATCCGCAGCGAAAAAACTTGCCCAAGACGGGCCAAGTATGGCTGTTGCGGCTGTCGCAACCCACGTCGAAGCTCGTCGAGCTGGGAGTCGTAACGACATGCACACTCACCAAGCGTTCACAGATCCCGCTGCTGGCACTGCCGGAAGCGGTTGATCAGCATGGGTTGGTTTATGTCCATAGTGCGACAGGCAATTCGCCTTTGATCGATTCCACCGGATTGGCCCCGATTCCTGTGGCGATTTCCGATGCCAGGGCTTCCGCGAACGACGATTCTCGGGCCGTACGGGCCGCTTTTCGGTATGCGCCCGCAAATTGCGAAGATGCGAATCACGCACCGAGCCTCTCAATGGCGCCGCCGGCGGGAAGCGATATCGCACCGTTCATCGTTCGCCATTTGAATATAGAATCCTTCATTTGGCCAGACGGAAAAGCACAGCACTGCGCAACTTTCGATTTGATCAACGAGGGGGCGACCGAATTCAGGGCCTGGCTTCCTCGCGAGGCAAATCTTGGTGCGGTGATGGTAAATCACCAACTGCTTGATACAACGCGGGCGAGCCCGGCCGGTTCGTTCGTGCCGATTCCGCTCTCCGCTGCCCTGCGTCAGACGAGCGTCAAAATCTACTTCGAGATGAAGGAGGCGCCGCTAGGCCCGAGTTCCGTGCTGACGGCACCCGACGTGTTGCATGACCTTCCCGTGTTAGAGCATGAATGGAACGTGTGGTTGCCACAAGAATTCACAGCCCAAGGTGAATCTCAGAGTGAGTCGAATTGGCGACGACGATTGTTCGGACCGCTTGCGCGCTCCAGCCACACCACGCCGTTCAACCTGCTGCGATCAATCAATACGACTTCGGAGGGGAGCAGTGATGGCATTGCGCCGGAAGAGATTGGGCCGGCGCCTTTGCAAAGTCCCAAGCGTTCTGCAGTAACGGCCTCGGCTCTGGAGATTGCATCGACTGATCTATCTCAAAATGGAAGTAAGCAGGCCGATTCAGACATCGAAAGTGTGGGTTGGCATAAGGTTCACCATTCCAATCTTGCAGATGGTGTCCCTGAGCCAATCATCGTAACGCACGCCGCGCTTATTTCTGCATGGGGAATTGTTTCGCTGCTGATCGCTTTTGTTCTGGCGAAAGTATGCAGATTCCGAGGAATGCGAATATTGATTGCCACTGCTATCGCGGGCGGTCTTGCGCTAATGTTGCCGGATGCCATAGCGCCGCTAGCGACCGGCGCCTTATGGGGATTGATCTTCGGCGCAATACCGGCGCCGAGTCGAACGTGGACCGCATCGAACGCCCATTCCTTGTCCACCGTAGCGCGCGGCACGGTCGTGGGCAGCGCGTTTGTGGTGCTTGTCCTCGCGGTACATTCAGCGCTAGCGGAGCAGGATTCGTCCGCGAAGTCTCAAGCACCGCCTGCCGCGAGTTCTGTTGAAACGGTGCTCATCCCCGTCGATGCTGACAAGAAGCCGGTCGGTTCCAAGTACTTTGTGGAAGAAAATTTCCTGCACAACCTACTCACTCGTCAAAATGCTGGCCGAGGCGAAAGCGAGTGTTGGCTGCTGCGCGATGCGTCTTACGTTGGCGAGTTAAGTGATACCCCCGATGCCTCGGAAGTGACGGTCGGGAGGTGGTCCCTTGAGTTTTCTATCGAAACGCTGGCTCGTGATACCACCATTTCTCTTCCGCTAGTAAAGAACGAAGCAGAATGGCAAGCATCGACCATGCTGGATGGGGTCCCCGTTCCGGTGGTCTGGGATTCCGCTGGTGATCAATGCAAGGTGGCTATTCCGCAACCGGGACGCTTTACGCTAACGCTGTTTTGCACGCCGCGGATCACGGAGATTGGCGATCGGAGGAAAATCAGTTTGTCGGTTCCACGGGTGGCAAACGCAGCCGTAGTGCTTCACACTCCTGCGCTACTAAAGGGCGTTAATATCGCGGATGCGAACGTAGTTCCGGCCACGAAAGAGTCGCCGCGCATAATTAGCGGAAAGGTCGTTCGAGCAAGTCATATCGCGGTCGATTGGCCGAGGCTGAAGGAAAAGAGCACCGATTCACAAGGCCTCAGCATTACAGAATTGAAAATGCTTCGAGTCGACTCCCAAGGACTTGAACTCGAGACGAAGTACGTCTTGGAAGGCGCCAGTCGGCGACCGGCGTCGGTGACTGTGAAATATGATCCGCGGTGGACTCCGGAAGGCATATCGGAAACTGCAAAGGGTGACGCGGCGGAAGAACTAGACGGTGGATTACGGACACTCAGCGTTCCACTAGAAACGAGCGAAAGCGACCGTCAAGAGGTTTCTGTTCGCTGGAAATTGGACTGCGCACCCGCGATCGGGCTGGTCCGCTTGCCGCCCATCTATTTGGCTTCTCCGGCAGCCACTCAACGGTGGCTGGCCCTTTCGGCCGATTCGAATTTGGAATGCGCTTTGGAGGACAGTAACACGTCAACGGCAACTACCAACGAGTTCATGTCCCGCTGGGGCACCGGTGCCGAAACCAATACGCTGACAACCGTCGTCGCGAATTTTAATGCCGATCAGGTGTGGACGCTGGCCACTCGGCCGCGCGAAACCGAGTCCTCGTTTCGAGAAATCTTGCATGTCGCAATGGGTTTGAAGACGTGTCGCGTTGTATACGAGGCAAATGTATCACCGGGAAACGCGGAACGCTTCCGGTTGCGGCTTGCCGTTCCTGCAAAACTGGAGGTCGACGAAATTCGCGTGGCAGAGGCCGACCGGGAAATTCAAACCCGCCGGGTCCGAGACGGTGAAGACCACGTCAACGTATCGTTCGCGGGCAGAGCAGATAGTGATTACCGTCTTACTCTCAGCGGCACGTTGCCGTCAGACATCAATACCTCTATCCCCGTTCCGCGGGTCACGGCCTCCGCCTCGACATCTCCGCTGCAGCTGCAGCTATATCGTGATGATGATGTCGAGGTCAAATTGCAACACTTTCCTCACACGATCGATTCGAAAGCCGCCTCGGTCGAGCCCCCTCCCATTCAATGGTTGGTGCGGCCGCTCGGCGCCTTTCGGCTTGATGACAGGGAAGTGCAGACCGCGCGGCTCGAAGTTAAACCGAGCGATGGGGCATTGGTTGGCGACATGTTTACAAGCCTCGCGCACGAAGGCGGAAGCTGGTGGGTAACGATGAATGCCCGCCTTTCTTCCAGCGGAAATCTTGATGTTGCTCGCGTACATTTCCCTCCATCGTGCCCGGGACCAT
>DATBAY010000536.1:0-4702 GCA_036271295.1 Lacipirellulaceae bacterium
CGCCCACACCGGCTGGATGTACAAACACGCCGCCATCACAAACAGCGCCACCAGCATGCTGATCTGGATCACCAGCCGCAGCATGAGCGTGCCCTGGCTGAAAATCTCGCTCCGCATCTCCTTGTCGTAAATCGGATTGACGCCTTCCTCCATGAACGAGGTCCGTTTCGGCGGCGCAAATAGCTTGTCCGGAAACTCATCGCGTTTGATATACAGCCCCACCGCCTCGCGCGCTTCGGTCTCCAGATCGACCACTTCCTTGCCTTCGCTCCCCAAATCCTTCGGATAGAGTAGTTTCTTACACGCGTTCTGCCACATGAGGGCCGACAATGAAACGCACGCCACCGGCACCACGGTGAGCACCACCAACAATCGCAACCCGCCCAACTGCTCCATCTGCTGCCAAATCAATACGCAGATCGAAGCCAGCGGCAAAATCATCAAGTACGACACGACGAGCGACGCGCTCGTGCGACTGAAATAACTGCTCGCCCACAGACTGATCATGCCAAACAGCGCCACAGTCGAGATCATGCCGAAGTAGGCCACGAAAACTTCGTACAACGACACCCCGCCGAGCGGCAAACATAGCATCACGATCGGCAGCGAGCAGATCATGAGAATGCCGAGATGCGTGAGCGCGGCAAACAGCTTGCCGAGCACAATCGCCCCCGGGCGCAACGGCGTGGCGAGCAACATCTCGTAGCTCATCCGCTCCTTCTCGCCCGTGATCGCGCCGGCGGCAAAACTCGGGGCCATGAGCGACGCCAACATATACTGGCCGAAAAAGAACAACCCTACCAGCCGCTTCGCTTCCTCCGGCCGCGCCAAATCCAATCGCTGCTCTTTAGGCCACGCCAACCACACAACTAATCCCAGCAGCGCCACGTATGCAAACAACAGTACAAACGCCCGCGTCATCCGCAGGTTGGTAAGAAGCTCGCGTTGCAGAACGGGGTTTTCGCGAACGTACATGGCCTATAAGTCGTCTGGCTGCAAACCGGTCTTCTTACTAATCCGAGCTAGCATCCGTGGCCCGATTACTTCGCCGTCATGAAAAGCGAACACACAGTCGGGGAAACCAATTCGATCAGGGATCCGATGAGAGCCACTTTGACGCTTTATGGACCAACCAATATTCAGCAGTGCTGCCAAGACCCGCCGCGCTTTGGCCGCTCGCCACTGACTCATGGCACAACCGCGAAAACGCCGCCCATCTCCGGAACGCTTTCGCCATGCTCAAGCCGATCGGCCATCACACGTAATGACAGCGCCTTCGCGCGTTCAATCGCCTCGTCACGCGTTTGCCCGTAGGCCTTCCCCCCGGGAAGTTCTAAAATCTCTGCCAGCCACCGGCCGTCGTCTTCACGTTCTACTTCGATCTTTAACATGAATTGAGCCCCAACGGTCGCACCTAGCTGTCGATACGACGCTCATTTTACCAGTGTTTGGCCACTAAACCTACGCTCAATACTTCCGCGGCCGAACCCGCCCTAATACCCGTCCCGGCAACCCTTGCAATCGCAGGAACCCTTCCGCATCCGTTTGGTCGTAGCTGCCGCCAGCTTCCATGCTCGCCGTCGCCGCATCGTACAAACTGTTCGGGCTCGTCCGCCCGCGCACGAACACATTGCCTTTGTAGAAACCGAGCGTCACTTCGCCGTTAACGGCCTGTTGTATTTCGCGCGAAAACGCCATTAGCGCGTCCAATTTCGGGCAGTACCAGAATCCGTAATAAACCATCTCCGCGACCTCCGGCGACAACCGGTCGCGCAAGTGAACCGTATCTCGATCAACCGTCAATTGCTCAATCGCCAAATGAGCCGCGTAGAGCGCTGTCATTCCCGGCGCTTCATAGACGCCGCGGCTCTTCATGCCTACGAACCGATTCTCGACGATATCTATCCGCCCCACACCGTTCCGACCGGCGATCTTGTTCAATTCCTCCACCATCGCGAGTGCCGAAAGTCGCTTTCCGTTCAACTCAGTCGGCACTCCCTTTTCGAACTTAATCTTTACTTCCTCAACTTTATCTGGCGCCTCCTGCGGTGATACGGTCATCCCGAAATCAATGATCGCAACACCATCAACGGCCGGATCTTCCAAATCGCCCGCTTCATAACTAATGTGCAAACAATTCTCATCCGAGCTGTACGGCTTGGAAATCGACGCCTTCACCGGAATTTTCTTCGCGGCACAGAAGTCGATCATCTCCTTCCGCCCAGGAAATGTGTCGCGATACTTTTTAATTCGCCACGGCGCGATGATTTTTATCCCAGGGTCGAGCGCTTCGGCCGCCAACTGAAATCGGCATTGATCGTTCCCCTTCCCCGTCGCGCCGTGAGCAAATGCCTTTGCCCCCACTTCGCGGGCCACTTGCAAACACGCCTTCGAAATCAGCGGCCGGGCGATCGACGTCCCCAGCAAATAAATCCCTTCGTATTTCGCCTGCCACGAAAGCACCGGGAACGCAAAATCCCGGCACAACTCCTCCCGCGCATCCACGATTCGCGCCGACTTCGCTCCGCAATCATGCGCTTTCTTTAGAATCGCCTCGCGGTCTTCGCACGGTTGCCCCAGGTCGATGTACGCGCAATGCACCTCGTACCCCTCGTCCTGCAACCACCCCAAAATGACCGAAGTATCGAGACCACCAGAATACGCAAGAACACAAGAAGTCATAGGAAGATTGAGGATTCGGGATGCAGGATAAGGGAAAACACCCACGGCGAGCCCGCTTCCGCGGGCGGGCTTACAGACACACCCCGCCCATTGTGGTTCGCTCGCGCCGTGCAGGCAAGCGCGTCGCTACTTTGAACCCGCGTTTCCCGCCGGCGCTTTATCCGCCGGCAATTCCGCCGCCCGAATATTGCGAAACAAAAAATCCGTCGTCGCATCATGACCCTGCAACGTAATCGCCCCGCCCGCATCGCGCCGCCCTTCCCGCGCATTTTCCTTCGCCGGCCGTGTATCCGTCCAATCGCTCACCTGGTACCCGTTCACCCACACCGCCATATGCGGCCCGTCGGCCACGATCGTCGTCGTAAACCACTCATGATCCTTCGGCACCACATACCGCGCCGGCTGCCGACGATAAATGGCCCCCGTCCCAAAGTCCTTCGGCTTTGTCCGATCGCCGTCCTTAAAACCGTTATGAATCTGGCTCTCGTATCCAGCACACCATCCCTGCCGCAACGTGCGAAAAAACACCCCGGAATTCAGCTCGTTGCCATTCGATTTGCAGTCGATCTGCAGCACGAAATTTGTAAAATCGGCGGCGGTGTCGATTTGCCCCGGCCCGTTCGTCATGTGCAGTTCGCCGTCTTTCGTCACGTTGAACTTGGACTTCACCGCACGCTCGGTACTCCAACCACTTAAATCCTTCCCGTCGAAAAGCGGCTCCAAATCCATCGGCAATAACATCAAATTGCGAAACGCAACCGGCCCCTCTTTCGACTGCAACCCAATGTACCCGACAGGTAGCGACTGCTTTTCCACCAGATCACACGTCCGGCACGGCGATTCTTTCGCTCCAGTGATCGACTCCACCACTCCAGCGATGTAGTTTTTGTGAACCGTAATCGTGAAAGTTACCCATTCGTCATAGCAAGCTCTCTTGGACAAGTTCGTGCCCTTCTGTCTCGCCACAAAGCTCCCGGTCGGAAACGGATTGTCATCCGGCGCTATATTCCACTCATAACAATCTGTCGCTGGATTGGTCGGCTTCAATGGCGTACACAAAAACACGCCGCTATTGGTAGTGCTCGAAGCGCGGAATTCACCGCTGAGCGTGTAGTTCGCCCACCGCGAGGTCGTCATTAACCAACCGGGCTTCGCCCCATCCGTCCGAATCTCCCCGTCCACAACCTCCCACTTCGCGTCGCCGCTCGGCTGCCAGCCAAACATCGTCTCGCCATCAAACAGCGAAATCCAGCCTTCATCGAGCAGCTCTTTCGCCAAGAACTTCGGCTGCGCTACGCCAGTAGCAGTCGGCGCGGCGAACCCAACCGCCGCAATCAAGCCAGAATGCAAAATGCAAAATATAAAAGACAAAATGCTTAATGCTAATTTCGCATTTAGAATTTCGCGCCGATGATTCCGCATTTTGAATTCAAGCTTCATTTTCAATCTCCAGCCGTACTTCGCCGACCAACCCGCCAATGTCTTCCTCTGTTGCGTGCTCAACCACGATCTCCAACCGCTCATCGCCGCCCAACAATTCAGTAACATCCACCCGCAGCGGCGCTCCATCCCGACGCACTTGCCCCAGGCTCTTTCGATTTAGCGTAACCGCCGCGTCCGTCCGCGCCGCTTCCACCACAAGAAACACCCGCTCACCCGGTTCCAGCCCGGTTGGCTTATGGAAAGGCCGCACATATCGTACGCGACCTAAGAAGTCGGAACCCAAAGTCGCCGACCAGTCGGCCGGCATGCTCGCCCTGCATTCCGCCGGCAGCGCCTGCTCAACTTCCAGATACGTTCCGTCCGATTGGGGTAAAAACCGTGCCAGCGGTATCACCTGCCACGGCCCACGAAGGCGAATAACATGCATGAGTGGCAAGAAACCTGGAGTCGCACACCAAACCCACGCTCCAGCGTACCAACCTCTAGCCCCCAACCTCTAGCCCCCAACCTCTAGCCCCCAACCTCTAGCCCCCAACCTCTAGCCCCCAACCTCTAGCCCCCAACCTCTAGCCCCCAA
>DATBAY010000537.1:0-5953 GCA_036271295.1 Lacipirellulaceae bacterium
AATATTCGGCCGTTATCCGCCCCGTCTCTTGCGAAAAACCACATGTTTTACAGTGTGGCCGGCGTTCACGAACGGACGGAACGAATGAATATTGTATTTAAAAATCGAGTTCACTGGTTTTGACAAAATCCGTGCTGCCGCCGCCACGCTTACTTAATGATCTCAAACAGGCTGCTGCGGGCGTCCGTCCACAGCACGGGCGGCTTGGGATCTTTGGGAATGTAGGCGGCCGGCTTCAGGTCGTCGAGCAGCGCCTGGTTTCGAGTGAGAACGATCCAATCGGCCCCGTTGATGAGTAGCTCCGCATTGCCCGGACTGTGGATTTCCACATACGGCATTTGCAGCTTCTCGGCGGTCGCACGCACGACGCGCGCAAGATCGAGATAGCGGTTCGATACATGCACCACCAGCGCGCCCTCGGCGCCGTCCACCGCTTCGGTCGCAAGCCGCGGAAGGTAGATATCGTACGCCTCGGCCGTCAGCAAGTGGGTTGGAACTGCGTCGCCGCTGAAAGCATCGAGCACCAGCACGTGGTATCGCGGCAAATGCGGCGTGTCCACTTCCCGGGCCAGCGTCAGCCGAGCGTCGCCGAGTTTGATATCGCAGTGGGCGCCGCGCTGCCGGCAATCGGGCACGTACGTGAACCAGTCGCCGCTGGTCGACATTTGAATGACGGCTGGATTAATCTCATAGAACGTGAGGAAGTCGCCCTTGTTCAAGTAAGCGGCCAGCGTCCCGGTGCCCAGTCCCACGTCGCCCACTCGCACACCTCCGGGCGGTCGATTCGCGCTATAGAACTGCAGCACCCGGCCGATGCCGCTCTGCGGCGAGTAGTACGACGTCGGCTCCCCATGCCGCTGCGGGTTTTTGAACTGCGAGCCGTGAATCGTCGTGCCATTGAGCAGCTCGAGCGCGTCCTTCGCCGCGCTGTTGCGATCCTTTTCGCGAATCGTCAGCGTGCCGAAAAAGTTACGCGATTCAAATACCACCAGCTTTCGCGGCGTGAACAAATAAACCGACAGGTCGAGCAGGATGAACGCCATCGGCACCAGCACGAGAGCCAGCAGCACGCGCGGCACGAGTCGCGACTGCGAGCGGCGCGTCTTCTGTAGTTCGGATTGCGGCAACTCGCGCTCGGCCGGCGAAAGCTCCCATGCCGCAGGCAGCGAACGGCTAACCAGCCAGTAGAGAACGATCCCAACGGCCGCAAGGGCGGCTAGGAACGTGCACAGATTCCATTCAAACATGGTGTCGAAAACACGAGGCGCGATAATCGAAACCGCAAGTCCGCCAATGGCTCCGCCCGCAGAGATCATCAGGTAGTAAGCCGTCAGATACCGCGTCGTCGGCTTAAGGCGTGCAAGTTCGCCATGGCACAAAAAGCAGATCCCGAACATGGCGATGAAATTCACCACGATCCGAGCGAGAAAAGAGACGGGGAACTGCGGGCTGATGGCTTTATCGGCGGCCGTGAAACCTCCGAGGTGGAACGTCTCGGCCAGCGATTGCGCCGCCATGCCCGTCATGCCGCATTCGTACAAGTCGATTTTCCCAACGCCCTCTTTGTAAGCCAGGGCCGAAGCGTAGATGGCGAAAAGCGTAATGACCGCAACCGGCAAGCGGCTGTACCAGGCCGGTCGGTCGAAAGCGATGATAAACGTGAGCAAATACAACGCGAGCGGCACGACCCACAGCAAAGGAACGACGGCCACATCCGTCGACACATGGTTGGTCGTCGCCATGAGCACGGCGGAGGCGAACGCCGGCAGAATCAGCCAGAACAAATACCTTAACGAGCCAGGAGCGGCGGCCGACGTGGATTCAACTGGCGTCGATTCACTCGCAATATCCGCACTGTCCGCGGGCAACGCGGCGCGAAGTTGCAACGCTGCAAAACCACACAGGATGGCGAAAACAATAAACCCGATCGACCACAGCATCGCCTGGTGCGGCAAATCGAAAAATCGTTCGAACAAAAATGGATAGCTGATAAGCGCAAGCAACGAACCAACGTTCGATAGTGCATACAAACGGTACGGCGAACGCCCAGGGAACGAGTGCGCGAACCAGGCTTGCAGCAATGGACCTGTGGAAGAAAGTACAAAATAAGGCAGCCCGATCGTGAGCGCGAGCATCAACAAGATGCGCAGTGTGGGGTCTTCATCTCCCTTGGGCTGCCAGTTCGGGCCGGGCAATGCGCGGAGCAGCACGAGCGCGACGACAAGGAGCCCGACATGCACGAGCGCCTGGCGCGGCCGCGAGAGATTGGTATTCGTCACATGCGCGTAGGCGTAACCAGCGAAGAGGGCCGTTTGAAAAAACAGCAAGCAGGTCGTCCACACGGCCGGCGTTCCGCCAAACCACGGCAGAATTGCCTTGCTAACCATCGGTTCAATTTGAAACAGCAAAAAAGCGCTGATAAAGATCGTGGCCGCGTAGATTGCAGCCAACAGCGGCAAACGAGATTTGTTTGGCATTACGCCATGGTGACGATGTTCGGACCTGGCGGCAATACGTTGGCGACGTCGTCGTGCGGCACGTTTAGTGTGACCGCCCTCGCCGCTAAGCTGGCCGTTGACTACAACGGCGATGGCAAAGTCGATACGGCAGACTATGTGCTGTGGCGCAACGGGAGGGCGCTTCAAAACGGCGTTTCAACTCGGCCGGATGGATATACGGCCTGGCGCAGTAATTTTGCTGCGACCGGGGGCAGCGGCGTGGGCGTGGCGACGGCTGCTCGAGTACCAGCGGCCCTACTGATCGCGCTTTGCGGGGGAGCGGGCGTGCTGGCCGGGCGCCGGTGTCACTTCTTATTTGTGCGGACCCGCGCTCATGGCGGGGAACATCTCGTTGATCATCGTGATGGCGGCGGGACCGACCAACACGATAAAGATCGCCGGGAAGATGAACAGCACCAGCGGGAAGATGAGCTTCACCGCGGTTTTTGCTGCTTTTTCTTCCGCCATCTGACGGCGGCGGGTGCGCATCGAATCGCTTTGCACGCGGAGCGCCTGGGCGACGCTCGAGCCGAACTTGTCGGCTTGAATCAGGATCGCGGCGAGCGCTTTGAGGTCATCGACGCCCGTGCGAGCGCCCAGGTCGTGGAGCACTTCGTTGCGAGCCTTGCCCATTTGCAGGTGCAAATTGCAGAGCCCGAATTCGTCGGCGATCACTGCGTACGTCTTCTTCATCTCGTCGCTGACCTTGCGCATAGCCTGGTCGAGGCCGAGGCCGGCTTCGACGCAGACGACCATGAGGTCGAGCGCATCGGGCAGGCCGAAGAAGATATTG
Source organism: Lacipirellulaceae bacterium (assembly GCA_036271295.1). Classification (GTDB taxonomy): domain Bacteria; phylum Planctomycetota; class Planctomycetia; order Pirellulales; family Lacipirellulaceae; genus JABDGM01. The sequence goes on from DATBAY010000537.1 coordinate 3,292, forward strand.
TTTTGGCGGGACTTTTTGAAAAAGTAGAGAACCACTTCGGGGAGGTAGAAAGCGACGCCTGCGGAGGCGACCGTGTACATCATGGTTTCATTAGTGGCGCCCTTGGTGAAATACAGCGTGCCGCCGCCGACTAGAAAACCAAGCAGCAAACAAGCGGTTTTCAGGCCGAGAAAAATGCTGGGGGCCGATTCGCGTCGGAAGCCGGCGTAGCTGAGTTTTGTTTTGAGTTTGCCGGCTTCGGCCGCTGTTTTTGGCTGCAGCGGCTTCGCCATGCTGGGTGAGGCTTTTTCCAAGAAGCGGGCCATGCCGCCGGAGCGTTTGCCACGGCCGCCCTCGCGCGAATCGCGTCCCTCACCGCGGCGGCGCGACGGGTCGCGGAAATCGTCGAGACGAGCTTCCGTGCGGGCATTCTTTTTATAAAGCAGATCGAGCAGCGCCCACGCACCGCAGGCCACGCCACCAAAAATGGCGACCTTGGTGAGGAGCTGCATGCTGATCAGGCTTGCGAGGATAAACATGGGAGTACCGTTGTTGAACTCAATCCGATGGTGACTGCATGTCGGGCGGAACCTGACCTACGAGCTATACGCGGATGTTTACGATTTTGCGGATTAACAGCGCGCCGAGTAATTGGGTGACGATGCCGCCGATCAGCATTTTTTTGCCGAGCGGATCGGTGAATAGCACCATCAAGTAACTTGGATTCATGTGATAGACGACCGCGAACAGCGCGGGCGGCAACGCCAGCAGCACGATGCCCGAGAGGCGGCCTTCACCGGTCAAGGCTTGCACCTGACCCCAAATCTTAAAGCGTTCGCGGACGAGGTAGCCGATCTTGTCGAGAATTTCGGCCAGATCACCACCCGTTTGACGCTGCAAGACGATCGCGGTTGCGAAGAATTTCAGGTCGAGGTTCGGGATGCGCTTGGTGAGGTCAGTGAGCGCCTCATCGAGCGGTTTACCGAGGTTTTGTTCTTCGAACGTGCGGTTGAACTCCATGCCGATGGGATTCGACATCTCCTGGGCCACGAGGCTAAAGCCGGCGGCCAAGCTGTGTCCCGCGCGAAGAGCGCGGGCGATTAGCTCGAGAGCTTCTGGCAATTGCGCCGCAAATTTTTTGAGTCGTCGCTTGCGTTTAAACTGGAGCCAAAGGAGTGGCAAAAATCCCAGGGTGGCGGCCATCACCGGGCCGAGCATGACATTAAAGCCAGCCACCATGGGCAGCACGATACCAACCGCGGCAAGAGCGCCACAAGTGGCGAGGAACTTAGGTACGGTGAGTGATACGTTGGCTTGCTCAAAAAGCATCCGCAAGTTCAGGTAGCGCGAGACGATCTTTTCGAGCGTGCCCGCGCTATCTGCTCGCATCGCGGTCAGCAACTCTTTATACTGCCCGCCGTCTTTCGCTTGGGATTTCGAGGCGGTGAGCGCGCTGAGACGTTCTTCGACCTCGGCTTCGCGATCGCCGCTGGAAATGAACGCCAGAGCGCCAACTAAGGCGGCGACGCCGAGGAAGACCGCGCTATAAATGATGATTGGTGACATGGTAGTAGGAAGTGGGAACTGGCGTCAGAGCTAAACCGCAAGCGGCGTGGCCGAGTTTCGCTTCGTAATTCCTGTAAGGTGCCGTTAATCTCGCAACATGACTCTTTCTCGGAACGCGCTGGCCGGGAGGCGAACGCCGCTCGATTCGAGGCGGGTCATGAACGTTGGACGGATGCCGGTGGAGATGAAGTGGCCAACCGCGCGGCCACGTTCGTCGACGCCATCCTGGTTGTATTTGAAGATATCTTGCATGACGATCGTATCTTGCTCCATGCCGATGACTTCCGTGATGTGAGTCACTTTACGCGGACCGCCTTGGAGGCGGGTCGCCTGGACGATCAAGTCCACGGCGTTCGCGATTTGCTGACGCATGGCGCGGGCTGGCATCTCGAAGCCGGCCATCATGATCATGGTTTCGAGACGGGCGATGGCATCGCGCGGCGTATTGGCGTGGCAGGTGGTGAGTGATCCGTCGTGGCCGGTGTTCATGGCCTGGAGCATGTCGAGCGTTTCGCCGCCGCGGCATTCGCCGATGATGATGCGATCGGGCCGCATACGCAGACAGTTGCGGACGAGGTCGGTGGCTTTGATCTGGCCCTTGCCTTCAATGTTGGCGGGGCGAGTTTCGAGCCGGACCACGTGCGGTTGTTGCAGCTGCAATTCGGCCGCGTCTTCGATCGTAACGATGCGGTCATCATGCGAAATGAAGCTGGACAGCGTGTTCAAGAGCGTTGTTTTACCAGAGCCGGTACCGCCCGAAATGATGATGTTGAGGTGGGCCTTCATGGCGCCTTCGAGCAACATGACCATTTCCGGAGTCATGCTCTTGTAATTGAGCAAGTCTTCGAGCTTGAGCGGATTGGAACCGAAGCGACGAATGGTGACCGTTGGGCCATCGAGCGCGAGGGGCGGAATGATCGCGTTCACGCGGGAGCCATCGGGCAGACGGGCATCGCACATCGGGCAGACTTCATCGACACGGCGGCCGACTTTCGACACGATGCGGTCGATGATTTGCATGAGGTGTTTGTCGTCGCGGAATTGGACGAGGGTCTTTTCCAAGCAGCCGCCGCGTTCGACATACACATTCTTCGGACCGTTGATCATGATTTCGCTG
>DATBAY010000538.1:0-12748 GCA_036271295.1 Lacipirellulaceae bacterium
GCTTCTATGGCATGCTCTATTTCGCGTCGCACGCTGGCATCGGTTTCCACTGTGAGCCGGAGTTCAAGCGCGCAAAATGCCGCTGGCTCGGAATACCGCCCCAACGCCCAGGCGCACGCTCCTCGTATCAGCGATTCATCGTCATTTAAGCCGCACGCGAGAGCTGGAACGGCGGTTGCGGTAGGGTGGTTTCCCAAGACAATCGCCGCGTTGCGCAAGAGGCCCCGTCGCCGCGGCCGCCATAGCGGCGTGTTGCGAAACCGCGCGCGGAATGCCGCATCATCCAACTTAAATAGCGCAATCAGGTCGAGGGGATTGCTGTCTGCCCGAGGCTCGCAGCGCGGTTCGTCACTATGCGGAGACCGCGAATTCCAAGGGCAGACTTCCTGGCAAACATCACACCCGAATACCCAATCTTCCATTCCCGATCGCAGTTCGTGTGGAATTGCGCTGCGGAGCTCGATCGTCAAGTAACTGATACAACGCGAAGCATCGAGAACGTAGGGTTGCGGAAAGGCAGCGGTTGGGCAAGCGTCGAGGCACGCGCGGCACGTGCCGCAATGATCTGTTTCGTAAAGGCTGTCGTAGTCCAACACGGCGTCGGTTAGTAACGCCGCGAGAAAAAACCAACTGCCGTGATGCTTATTGAGAAGCAGCGTGTTTTTGCCAACCCACCCTAAGCCGGCGAGCACGGCGAAGTCGCGCTCTAAAAGCGGCGCCGTGTCGATGATACCGCGTGACTTCGCGATCGGGATTCTTTGCGACAGAAAATCCGCCAGAATGTTCAGCCGCGGGCGGATGAGGTCGTGATAGTCGATATCGCTCCAAGCGTACCTTGAAACCCGACCCTGCCCGAGGCCTGGAGCAACTGGGTCTGCAGTGCGATAGTTCATCGCCAGCATCACGATGCTGCGCACGCCATGGAGCACTCGATCGGGATCGTCGTAAGCTTCGCGGCGGTCGTGCAAGTATTTCATCTCTCCCGCGAATCCGGCTGAGAGCCACTCATCGAGCCGCGCGGCTCCCGGCGGACTAATGGCGGGACAGACGCCGCACAGCGAAAATCCCAATTCCGTTGCCTTTTTTTTAAGGGCACTCGTGGTGTTTGTAGGCTCCATTTGGCCATTTTAGGGTGTTTCCGCCCGTGTAAGCGAGTTGATTATCGCAAGCGACTAATTAGCTTGGAAAAGAGAGGCTCCACTCGTCCTAAAACTCACCCCGAGAAATTCCCCATGAATCGGCATCTTTTGATCGCGTTCTCGATTGTCGCCATTTTGGCGTGCGGACGCGTGCCCACAGCGAAGGCTGGCGGACATGGCGCTGGGCACGGCGCTGGACGCGGCGGTTTCACCAGCCGCAGCGGTAGTTTCAATCGCGGCTTCGGCGGCGGATTCGGCTTGGGCGGCGGTTACGACTGCTGCGATTTCGCTGAACTCTACCGGCAACTTTACAACAACCTGCCCTATTTCGCGCTGCATCCGCCCGTTTACTACAGCGAACCGGTGCCGCGCACGTACGGCTACAGTCCGTTTGCGTATCCACCAGGGGTCATGACGCCAGAAGTGTGCGGTCCTCAACCGGTCACGATCAACAACCCCTACGTGCCCTCGGCATCGCCCGCGGGCACGCAAAAGAGCGTTAACTCGGATCGTTCCGCCGCGACCAGCTTCCCGATCCAACCACTCGTGGTCGACAACCCCTATGTAACTCAAGGCAGCGCCGTTGCTCAGAGCGAGCAATAACCAACAACTCACCTTTCAGTGCGCGGAGGAGCTTCCGCCAAAAATAGCCCCAGCCCCTGGCTGGGGCTATTTGCGTTGAAGGGGTAAGTGTTTGGCGATAAAAACAATGCGCATTCGTAGCAAGCCACATGTTGGCCTCTGCTAGCGGTGCCGAACCGGCCTGGACATCGGTAATGTTCCCGCTATGCTTCCGATCCACCAACTCTTCTTCGATCGCGCAACAAGGAACATCGCGGATGAACGGAATTCATCCGAAATTGAATCGCGGAGCAAGCTGCCTTTTGGCGGCCGTAGTTTTCGCGACGGGTTGCCAGTCGACCTCGAGCGGCATCAATAATCCGTTCTTGGCGCCAGACCGCGTCGCGCCGCCTTCGACCCGCGTGCTCGCCCCAGGACAGGCTCAGCCCTACTATCAGGGCGACCCCTTGCCCGTAATGCAAAGCGGGGCTGGAACTGCGGCGGGCGGACCGTTGACGGCGAACGTGACGGCCCGATCGTCCTCTGGCGGGACATTGGCCTGGAATGCGCCGGCGTCCGGGGCGTCTTCATCCGCTGCAGTGACCAACACGCCGCCGCCGTGGGGCGTCGCGCCGCAAGCTTCTACACCGATCGCGCGGGTGAGCGAAGGAGCTGTTTCGGTTCCGACCGATTCCGACAGTCTGCGTTTCGCGCTACCAGCCAGCGCATCAACGCCGTCGTTGCCTGCCGTCGCCGTCTCGCCGAGCAATCCCCCAGTTTTACAACCATCCGTGCCCGCACAGAACCAAGGCGTATCGCCAGCTTCTTACAACGCGCCGGCGACCAACGGTTTGGCGCCTGTCGGGACGACGCCGGTGCTCAGCCCGACGCCGCAACCTAACTCGGTGTGGCAAACCCCGCAGGTGGGAAGCACGACCGCGCCAATTACGGGCTATGGACAAGCGCCAACCGGTAATCCGCAGCCGTATACCGCGCCTCAGTCACCGGGCTACACGTATGCTCAATCGCCGCAAGCGCTGCCCACGAATCCTATGGCAGTCGAACTTCGGTCCGTGCCGTCGCCTGCGCAACCGGGCGATCCGATGCCGCGTATTCGCGTGCCTGGTTACGACGCGCCGGAAACCGCCCTGAACGACAACTTTCACGCCCGCACAAGTATGCGATAAATCCGCTACTTGATGTCGGTCGTTTGGGATTCCGAAGAGGCGGTCTTCGCCAATGCCGTTTTTAGCACGGCTTCGAAATCATCAACTGTGTAAATCCGACCAGTTGGTTTGTTGAGATCGACGCCGCCAGAAACGGAACCCATCATACTGCCCATTTTCTGGCCGCCTTTGGTCGTCGATAGGTAGTCGATCAATTTGTCGCCATCTTTTTCGCGAATCAGGTCATTGATGGTTTTCTGGCCGCGTGGGATTTCGCTGAGGCGATCCAAGTGGCTGTATGCGCCTGGATCGTGGGACAGCTTATGCATGAACCGTCTGCCGGCCGGCGTTGTAAGTTCGCGAACAAGATATGAATCATTTGCCAAGCCAAGCTGCGATATTGCCTGCGCGTCGGGCACGCGCACGCCGGCGGCCGCAAGTTTCTTTAGCACGGTTTCGATCTGAGCGCGGGTGATTAAGTCGCCGGGCTGGTACTCAGGTTGATTTTCGAACCAAGTGTCAATCGCCCGCGATATTGTGGAAAAATCTCGCGGAGTAGATTGTTGCGCACCGTGGACTGACCCGGTCAGAAGCATAGCGGCAAGCAGGACCAATCCGAGACTTGCGTACGAACTGCTTTTTCTTCCTACCGATGCGCGAACCGGCTCAGTAGTTGCAGAGTCTTCTTGGTTAATCGCCTTAAAAGTTTGGAACCGAATCATCGATTTCACCTCGCGACAGCGCCAGAAAAATTCGGCAATTGCGGGAAGAACAAATCGGGTCAATTATTATCAGTTGCCGAAGTCGCCACTCAGTAAAAGCTTAGCACGCGTCTGTAATAACCTTCGGCACCCTTTCGAATGCTTGATTATTGAAACTTTTCGCCCCTAAGCTTATACTGAAACGCCAAATGGACGGATAGCGGCGAAGGCGCGGGGTAGTTGGTAGCAGGAGATGCCTAATATGTCGCGTAGCACCTACTTTGTTCAGGAATGCCCCACTTGCGGTCGCAAGCTGCAAATACGCGTCCAATACCTCGGAAAACAGGTTGTTTGCCAACACTGCAGCGCACGGTTCGAGGCGTACGACCCTAGCTCGGCCGCATATCCGCCGCCACAATCGAGCCTATCCCTTTTGGAAAGAGCGGAACAATTGCTCCAGTCTGCCAGCGCATCTCAATTGGGGATGCCGATCGGCGCGGATTTGACGACCGACGTCGTACCCGTGCGGCCTAAGTGATCCTGGCCCGCTCTCACGCACTTCCAGTGAGTTTGGCCAGGTCCTCGAAGTACCGAGGGTACGTTTTGTCGACACAGCCCGGGTCGCGAATGTGAACTCCCGGGATGCGAAGGCCGGCCAGCGCAAAGCTCATTGCCATTCGGTGATCGCGATACGTATCGATGGCCGCCGATTGCAGATTGTTCGGATGAATCTCCAATCCGTCGTCGCTTTCATCGACGTGCGCCCCGAGCTTTCGCAATTCGATTGCGACCGCCGAGATGCGATCCGTTTCCTTGTGTCGGATATGTTTGACGTTTCGTATTCGAGTTGTTCCCTGGGCAAACAACGCCACAACAGCGAGAGTTTGCACGGTGTCACTGATCGCATTCATGTCGACATCGATTCCCTGAAGCGGTCGGCCGCCGACGCTGATCGAGTTCGCTTCGCGCTTAACAACGCAGCCCATCTGCTCGAGGCACGACACAAATCCTACGTCGCCCTGTAGGCTCTGGGAAGAAAGCCCATCCACTGTCACGTCCCCCCCGCAAATGGCAGCGGCAGCCCAAAAGTAGCTGGCGGCAGAGGCGTCGGGTTCGATCTCATAGTCGCGGGCCGAGTATTGCTGCGGACTGTTTGATGTGAACCGCGAAAGTGATTCGTCTAACTCGATCGTCACGCCAAATGATTTCATTACCGCTTCTGTCATGAGGATATACGGTTTCGAGACAAGTGGTCCGTCGATAACCAGTTCGATCGGACTTCGCGCAGCGGGGGCAGCCATCAACAAGGCGCTTAGGAACTGACTTGAGATATCGCCGCGCAATTTGGCATGGCCGCCGGTAAGACCGTTGGCGTGAATGATGACTGGAGGGCAGCCGTTATTCAATTCGCTCCGCAGGTTGCCGCCGAGTTGATTGAGGGCCTCCAGGAGATCATCTACAGGGCGTTCGCGCATTCGCGCCACGCCATCGAGGCGAAAATATCCGTGCCCTAGTGTGGCCAGGGCCGTCAAAAAACGCAGCGTTGTTCCGCTATTGGCGCAAAAAAGATCGGCTTCGAGCGCGGGCACCACCCCGCCCGTGCCCCGCACTTTCAGAGTTTGGTGGGAATCGCAGGTTTCCACTTCAAAGCCAAGCCGCGACAGGCTTTCGAGCATTACCCGGGTGTCTTCGCTATCGAGCGCACCAGTGAGCGTCGACGTGCCGTTTGCCAAAGCGGCACAGACGACGGCTCGGTTGGTGATGCTCTTTGAGCCGGGCGGCCGAACACGCCCTTGGAGAGGCCCGCGAACCGGTTGGATTTCAATGGAATTGCTCATTCAGACTCGGTGCGGGCCTCGTACGGCGGAATGGGTATGTCGCGCGGTCAATTAGCTACGATACAATTTAAGTTATCTGCCGAACCGCGGTTACTCCAGTCAGATTTTGGATCGCCGCGACGTGGCAAAGGCGGCGGGACGCGCATTGTCTGCGTGGATGGCCAACTCGCAAGGCATGTTGAGATCATGATGAAAAAATACAAAGCGGGCGGGGGATGGCCTGCCGTTTTCTACACCTGGCGGAAAGCTCGTGAGGCGGGCGGCATCCTGAAGCTCTGGCGGGCAATGCGCAGCAAAAACGCTTGTAAGACTTGTGCCCTGGGAATGGGTGGCCAGCGCGGCGGAATGGTCAACGAGCTTGGGCACTTCCCCGAAGTGTGCAAAAAAAGCCTGCAGGCAATGGTCGCCGATATGCAAGGCGCTATCCGCAGCGATTTCTGGGACCGCTACACGCCGCGCGAACTTCAGCAATTGTCGCCACGGGAACTGGAGCACTGCGGCCGCTTGGTCGAGCCGGTTATCTACACCCGCGCGACCGGACGTTACACGCCCGTTTCGTGGGAGCATGCGATCGAACGGATCGTGTCGAAACTATGCGAGACACAGCCGGACGAGACATTCTGGTACTTCAGTGGTCGTAGCAGCAATGAAGCCGGTTTCTTGTTGCAATTGTTCGCCCGGCTGTATGGCACCAATAATGTGAACAATTGTAGTTATTATTGCCACCAGGCGAGCGGCGTGGGGCTGGCCAGCGTTACAGGAAGCGGCACGGCGACGATTCAGCTTGAGGACCTCGATCGCGCGGATCTTGTGTTTCTCATTGGTGGTAATCCGGCCAGCAATCATCCTCGACTGATGCGTACATTGCTGCACGTGCGACGGCGGGGCGGCGAAGTGATCGTCATCAACCCACTCATCGAGACGGGGCTCGTTCGCTTCAACGTGCCGAGCGATGTCCGAAGTTTGCTCTTCGGCAGCAAGATTGCAAGTCTTTACGTTCAGCCGCACATCGGCGGGGACCTGGCGCTATTAACCGGCATCGCCAAACGAATCGTTGAACTGGGGGCGCACGATGCACCGTTTCTCAATGATTACTGTACCGACTGGGCGCTGCTGAAGTCGCGACTATCCGAAGTTGCGTGGGACGAAATCATCGCCAAAAGTGGCGTGACGCGCGGCGAAATCGACGAAATCGCTGACAGATACTCCAAGGCGAAAAACGTCGTGTTCTGTTGGACGATGGGCATCACTCATCACACGCACGGTGTGAAAAATGTCCAGGCGATCGCAAACTTGGCGCTACTGCGCGGGATGCTCGGCCGGCCAGGATGCGGCCTGATGCCAATCCGTGGGCATTCGAACGTGCAAGGGATTGGGTCCGTCGGCGTGATGCCAAAGCTCAAAGAAGCGGTCTTCGATCGCCTGCAAAACCATTTTGGCATTGAGCTTCCGACAACGGCCGGGCGAGACACCATGGCTTGCATGGAAGGCGCCGAGAGCGGCGAACTTAAGGTTGGATTTTGCCTCGGCGGAAATCTATACGGGTCGAATCCCGACGCCACGTTTGCCGCCAAATCGATCGCCCAGTTGGATCAAATTACTTACCTGAGCACGACGCTCAATACGGGGCATGCGTACGGGCTCGCGGAGGAAACCATCATTCTGCCAGTTTCGGCGCGCGATGAAGAACCTGAACCGACGACGCAAGAATCGATGTTCAATTACGTGCGACTCAGCGATGGCGGCCCTCAGCGTCACGCTGGAACGCGGTCGGAAATTGATGTAATCGCATCGATCGCGAGCGGCGTCGCGGCCCGCGTCAATCGGGAATCGGCTGCAAAAGGATTAGCAGCTCTTAACTGGGACTCGATGCGGTCGGCTACGGAAATTCGAAGCGCGATTGCCGATGTGATTCCCGGTTTCGATCAACTCGCGAAGATCGACAGCACGAAGCAAGAGTTTCAAATTGGTGGACGTACTTTCCACACCCCAAAATTCGCGACGCCCGACGGGCGAGCTCACATTCATACTCACGATTTGCCCGAACTGACGGGCGCTGGAGCGGATGAAATTCGGCTGATGACAATTCGCAGCGAAGGTCAGTTCAACACGGTGGTATACGAAGATGAAGACGTCTACCGCGGAATCGATCGACGCGACGTCGTTCTGCTTTCGCCGGTTGACTTGCTGCGATTTGGAATCCGGGACGGCGAGTTGGTGGACGTCCAGGGGCCTGCCGGCAGGATGCGCCGCATTCGCGCCACGGCGTTCGACGCTCTGAAACCGGGCAACGCGGCAATGTACTACCCGGAGTGCAACGTCTTAGTCAGTCGCTCGCTTGATCCGCAAAGCAGGACGCCCGCGTTTAAGTGCGTTGTTGTACAACTGAAGCGCTGCGAAACGACGGCAGGCAATTCCGCAGCCGCTCCGCAACTCGTGCAGCTTTCCAGCTAAACTATTGCCGTCATCTAAGCGAACTTTGTCTTGCCTGGAATAGCGACCGCGACGGGCGGGACATTATCGCTCCAGGCGTATTCGGCCGGGCCTAATTTCTCCTTGCTGTTGATGCACTTGTCCCACGTTAAGGTTTGTCCAGTGTAAGTACACATGCGGCCCATGATGGCAAGCATCGTGCTGTTGGCCATGTAGTGCCCGTTATTAATCGGCTTGCCATCGCGAATGCTGTTGAATAGCGCCACGTGTTCCAAGTCGTACATCTTCGCCGTATTTTTCTTGTCGGATCCGGAATACGACCAGGGCTTTTCTCCTTCGATGCGGTATTGCAGAATGTCCGCGCGCCCTTTGGTGCCTAGAACGATTTCGTCGACGAGCGGTGTCGTATCGCTTTGTTGACGGCAGGTGAAGAAGACTCGCACGCCCGTCGGATATTCGTAAAAAACGGTGTGGTGATCGTAGATATCACCATACTCCGCCGCGACACGCTGTTGCCGGCCCCCGAGTCCAAACGCTTGCGTGGGTGAAATATCACCTTGCAGCCACGCCGTTTTGTCCAAGCTGTGAACCGCCTGCTCGCAAATGTGATCGCCCGAAAGCCAATGGAAATACAGCCAGTTGCGAATTTGGTATTCCATACGGCTCCATTTTGGATTGTCCCCACGGTGCCATAAGGTGCCGCCGTTGTACGTCGATTGGATCGCAACGATGTCGCCAATTGCTTTGTCTTCCACGACCCGCTTAACGGTTTCTTGAACCGCGGGGTGATAGCGCCAGCACAATCCGGAGACGACAGCGAGATTCTTCTCCTTCGCCTTGGCGCAAGTGGCGATCACGTCACGCACGCCCGGCGCATCGACCGCGATTGGCTTCTCGACAAACGTGTGCTTGCCTTTCTCGACGGCGTAGGCCAAATGTTGGGGGCGAAAGTGCGGTGGTGTCGCCAGGATAACGACGTCAACATCGCTATCGATGAGTTGCTTGTACGCGTCGAAACCGGTGAATTTGTGGTCGTCCTGAACTTGAACGCGGTCCTTGGTGTTTTCCTCGCGCTTAAGTTCTCGCAAACTGGTATCTGCATTGTCCGCGAAGGTATCCGCGATCGCGACTAACACATTGTCGGCGCTCGCGTTGAGCGCGTTCTGGGCGGCGCCCGTACCGCGGCGACCGCAACCAACTAAGCCGATTTTTATTTTTTCATCCGCACCCGCATGCACGCTTCGCGGGACGGCCAAAGTGCTGAGCAATGTCGCGCTGGCCGCTATTCCGGTAGATGCCTTTAAAAAATCGCGACGCGATGCATTCGCCTTGTCTAGGGACATCGAACTCTCCAGGTACCGACGGCGTTGACTTAGCCGCTCAAAAAACGTCAGCGAACTTTGTGGAATCAAAGCGAGCCGGCGCAAGCGAAAGGGGGGACTACTGGCAGGACGATTAATTGTCGCTACAGGCCGGCCTCGAATCAAGGTACGGATAGGACTGTTAGGTCACCGCTCCGCACTCAATCTTATGAAGTCGCTAACTGCGATCGTCTTTCCGTTGCGATGTAAGATTTGGCGCAGCTAGGACAACTATCGAGCGAAGGTCTGAAAGGCGTCCTCAATCGCTTTGCTATCTAAGGCGCCTTTGTGCAGCCAGACGCGGTAATGAAGTGTCAGCGAATCGCCAGATTTAATCGTAACCGCCCCCTGCCCTAATTCGGGATGCGGAAACTCTTTCTGACCGAACGGGTTGGCCGCAAACAGTCCGTAGGTACGAACGTGCCAGCGCGGTGTGGGGCGGAACCCATTGGGATGGGCCATAATCGCGATTCCCACCGTCTCGCCATCGACGGGGCCACTGTAGTCGACCCAGCGGGCAGGCATTCCCCACGCGTCCTCGTTGGTCAAACCTTCGCTATTCATAATGTGGCCGCCGGTTTTGGCATCGACTCGCATGGAATCGACGACGCGCAATGCGAAGGCCCCCTCTTTCGTATCGCCAAATGTGACGTCCGAATCGGGTGCGCGAACGATCTCCTTGAAGTCAATCCAGCGGCTTCCGTTCGGATCGGTTCCGAAAAGAAGGTCGCGTTCGTCCTCGCAGACGCGCGTGTCGCCATTCATCCAATCGTTTCGCGTCGAGATTTTGCCGACGTTACCATCACTTTCCGCCGCCAAAAACTCACGGTGAGCAATGTGTGGGCCCTTATCCCCGACATCGTCATTGATATTGGTGCGCCAGAAATCAACATCGTTGACCATGCCGTGCGTCATCCAGAATGATTGGTGGTGCGGATGGTCCTTGGTTTCGCCCGGAGGGCCAAACGGGAACGTCCGAGTCACTGGCTTGCCAGTTGGGCCAATTACGGGGTAGAGCGCCGGTTCGTGGCCGGCCAGGGTTCGATATTCTGTGAACAACTGGCCGTCGATTTTTACTACCGCACCCTGCTCGCTTCGATCGACGGTGACTTTGGCACGCGCGACAGTAGCGCCAGCAAGAAAAACCAGAATCGCAAGCTCTAAACTACGAAATTGCATCGGGACCACCTTGCCACGCGCTTCAATCCGCTCGACTCGAACTAGAAAACCGCAGTTCGCTACGCGATCTCGGGGGTCACAAACGGCTCGCGATCTTGCCGGCGAAGCAAATCGTTGGCCGCGGTGTTGTTCGTAAAGCGTTCCGTCGTAGGCTCCATTTTTAGGTCCGCCCCGACCATAACGACCGGCTTATCGATGTTGACATCGTTCGCGCGCAAATGGGCGAACATTCGCTCCAGCGAGTCCTGCAGCCTTTCATCCTTGGCCACTGATCGCAGAATGTCATCGGCTGGGTGCGGCTCACCAAGCTGGTAGGACAGATTCCCCGTGTGGCAAAGGGCGCTAGACAAGTGCCCATCGAGAACATCGGCGTGCAGGTCACTGCGTTTGCGCGAGCGGACTGCATCCAGAAAATTGGCGAAGTGATTTCCTGCGCCGTGCCAACTTTTAATTTCTTCGCCGTCTGGACCGAACGCCTGCGTCAAATCATATTTCGCGGTCGAAAGTACCGAGCCTTGCTCGCACTGCACAATCACGCCCACCTGCGAGCCGCGATAAGTGTCCATGCCACGCTCCCACGAGCCAGCGTCCTTCTGTGCCTCTTTGGATTTGGGCAATCCGCGCGTCTCGAAGATCAGAGGAGCCTTCGCGTAATCGTGCAAGACAACCTGGGTGTTCGCCGTGTTGCCGGCGTCGTCGTAACCGAGTCGGCCACCGAAGCTAACGATTCGTGGCGACAACTCAGGTTCACCGAGGAACCAGCGAGCGATATCCATTTGGTGGATGCCCTGGTTGCCCATGTCGCCGTTTCCCGTATTGAAATCCCAGTGCCAATCGTAGTGTAGTTTAGGGCGATACAGATCGACCTTTGCCGCCGGTCCGCACCACAGGTCGTAGTCGACTTCCTTGGGTATCACCAAAGGCTTATCAAGTTTGCCGATGGATGGTCGAGGTTTGTAGCACGTGCCGATGACGAAGAGAATCTTTCCAAGCTTACCACTCTGGACGTACTCGACGGCCTCGCGAATCGAGTTGTTCGAGCGCGCCTGCGTGCCGCATTGGACGATGCGTTTGAAGCGATCCGACGCGTTGACCAACTGTCGGCCTTCCCAGACACCGTGGCTGATTGGTTTTTCGCAGTACACATCCTTACCGGCCTGCGTTGCCAGGATCGCAATGTACGAGTGCAAGTGATTGGGCGTCGCCACTGAGATTGCGTCGATGTCATTGCGATCGAGCAGCCGGCGAAAATCAGAAATCTGATCCAGCTTCCGACCATATTTCTTTGCAAAATCCTCGGCGCTCTTTCCTAAGACACGAGCGTCGCAATCGCACAGCGCAACGAGCTCGGCGTTGAAGCCCTCCATGTGGCTTTTGCCGCGGCCGTTGAGACCGACCGTCGCCATGCGGATTTTGCTGTTGACGTCGGCGCGAGCGATTCGCGGCAACACGCTACACGCCGCGGCGGCACCCAAGGATTGTTGCAAGAACGCGCGACGAGATTGCTTCAACATATTGAACTCCGCCTGCAGCAGATTGCATGGTTTGCCAAATCTCCCGGCATTATAGCACCGGATTGTCCTCGCGCAAGTCGCGCTCAACATTGGCGCCCGTAATTAATCGCGCAGAGCGATCATAGGTGATGTAGTTCCAAGCCCACTGTACGAGCACGAGCAGCCGATTGCGAAAAGTGACGATTTTCATGAGGTGGATGACGACCCACAGCCACCAAGCCAGCAATCCACTCACATGCACTTTGCCTAAATCGGCGACGGCCGCAGACCGGCCGATCGTCGCCAGATTTCCCAAATCATGGTAGTGAAAGGGCGGCAGCTTCTGCCCGCGTGATCTTGCTTGGATCAGCTTCGCCGCGTACTTACCCTGTTGAATTGCGACCGGCGCGACGCCGGGAAGGGGTTTTCCGTTCTGGTGCAAGAAGGTCGCCATGTCACCTAGCACAACGATTTCGGGGTGTCCTGCAAGAGTGAGGTCAGACTCGACCGCGATCCTTCCAGATCGATCGAGTTGCCCACCGATGGCGTCGGCCAGCATCTTGCCCAAGGGCGACGCCGCCACGCCCGCAGCCCAGAATACAGTGTGCGTGGGTAACTTTTGTGGCGCGCCGCCAAATTCGACAACCAAGTGATCTGCCGCGATGTCCGAGACTTTCGTACACGTCCGCACCACAACCCCTAACTTTTCGAGTGAGTTTTGAGCTTTGGCAGACAGATCGGACGGAAATGCCGGCAAGATTCGGTCGCCCGCCTCGACCAAAATAATTTGTGCGTCGGTTGGATCGATGTTGCGAAACTCGCGCTTTAGTGTGTGGCGTGAAATCTCAGCCATGGTGCCGGCGAGTTCGACGCCGGT
>DATBAY010000539.1:0-6196 GCA_036271295.1 Lacipirellulaceae bacterium
AGGATCATCACTCCACTCCTGCAATTTGCTACAATACGGATCGGCTACCACCGACAGAATAGCTTACAGACAGTTGCTTCCTACCTAAACCCCGACAGTCCTCCCCGGTTCCGCCCCAGACAAATATCCGGCTCGCCACGCGAGCCGGGAACGGCGATCCTCCAGTTTATAAATCCCCTGTAAAACGCCCCATGATCCGCATCGCCTCTACCAACGGCACCAGCCGAGTTCCAAAAGCCAAAAACGTGCTCGGCGGAAAGCTGGGGACCTGCTGCACGTCCCCCATGACCGGCTTCTTCCGCGATGGCTGCTGCAACACCGGTCCGGAGGACGTCGGCTCGCACACCGTTTGCGTCGTCATGACCGCCGAGTTCCTGGCTTTTTCTAAGTCGACGGGCAACGATCTTTCCACTCCTAATCTCCAATGGGGCTTCCCCGGCCTCCAGCCGGGCGACCGCTGGTGCCTCTGCGCCCCACGCTGGCAAGAAGCTCTTGACGCCGGCTATGCCCCCAAAGTCGTGCTAGAGGCAACGCACGAAGGCGCTCTCGCTTTCTGTGAGCTTGAAGATCTAAAAGCTCACGCCGTCGAATGATGCACACTTAACTTGTCTGGCGACGGCTTAGCGTAAAAAAACAAGGCCCGGTTGCCATAAGCAACCGGGCCTCTTGTACGGGTAGCGGACGACGGAGAGACGGGAATCCTCCGCCGCCGCGGCAGCCGAATCGTTCGACTGAACCCTTTATAATCAGCTTTCAGCCATTAGCTGTTAGCTATTAGCCAGATCGAAGATCCTCTGGCTAGGAGCTAACAGCTAACAGCGTGGTTGTTATACCAATTCCTTCTTCGCGCCGATCAACGTGCGGAGACGTTCAGCCAACAGGGCGGCATCGAATGGCTTTTTGAACGTTTCGTTGATACTGGAGCGATCGAAGTTACCGGTCGAGCTATCGTCCGGCAGCAGGGCAATCAGAATCGTCTCACCGAACTCGCTGTTGCGGCGCAGGTTCTGGCAGATCTGCAACGCTTCGAGTTGGCCGATTGAGAAATCGACAATGATGCAATCGGGGTGGAAACTTTCGGCTTGAATGCCTGCTTCGAAGCCACTCGCGGCGGTCGAGGTGCGGAACGACCGCTCGACGGGCAGCTCACGCTTGAGGTTCTCGATCAAGACCTGGTCCTGCGCGACCATGAGCACTTTCGCCATGGCCTCGTCTTCCAGGTCGCCCAAGGGCATTCCATGCTCCTTGAGGAACTTGATCAAGTATTCACGCGGGATCCGTCGGTCTTGGGAACCGGGAATCCGGTAGCCCTTGAGGCGGCCTGAATCGAACCATTTACTGACCGTGCGCGGGGCCACTTTGCAGATCTTCGCGACCTGACCAGTAGTAAAGACCTTCATCGGGCTCTCCAATTTCGCTTGCTAAGTGTCCGCTGGGTTTTCGGCCTGCCGGCGACGTCCGCCGCGGCCGACGTGTTGTGCCCCGAGTTCGTTTTGCGGCTTACGCGTTTCCCTTGCGCCTCGCAGCCACTCACAAACACCTGGGTTGGGGCTTTTGGGAAGCTGTTGGCTATTAGCTATTAGCTGCTAGCCAGAAGTTTGCAGCCGAGCGTGGCGCGGCTTTCTCTGGCTAATAGCTAACAGCTAACCGCTAACAGCTCCCATGGTCGGGTCAGGTCCTTCTGATCCGTCCGCTTTCGTACAGTTGGCATCGGCTAGCAGTGCAGGCGGAAATTGGTCAAAACCGTTTGATTTTTCCGAAGCCCTCTAAGCGGCCCCTTCAAAATCGTTACAAGCGGCGTAACCACTTCCACCGGCTCTTGTGCGCGGAAACGCAACAAGCTCCAGCCGAGGATGTGCAGGAAAGACCCTCGCCACTCATCGCGTACCGCTTACGCAGACGCGCCGAGCGCAAAGTCTCATTGGTGGGACAATGTAGGCAGGCTCCCCCCTGCGAACTGTTCCCGATCTCGCGTAACACTTGCGTGTGGCGCGGAACCGGACAGCCCATCCGATAGATGTTTTCGAAAAGACCGACCAAGGAACTTTAGGAAGATTCGATAGTCGTACCGGCAGATACGATTGCAACGCTTTTTATCGGCGTAGCGATCGAAACGTTTTTTGGCCATTTCGTCGCGATGGCGACGCTGGCATCAGCGAATCACAACCGGGGCGAATTTACGCCGCCCGCTTCTTAACCGCCGCCACATCATCAGATTGCGACGAGGCGTTCTCACTTCGTTCGCTGCTTTTCGCTCGAAACATCGCGCTTGGCAAAATGTGACCATCTTCGGACACATCTTCGAACCGGACGGATACCCGCTTCGAAACGCCAGATTCTTCCATGGTGATGCCGTAGAGCGTATCCGCACCGGACATCGTTTTCTTCGAATGCGTGATCACGATGAACTGCGTAAACGACAAGAACTCCTTCAAGACGGCTGTAAACCGTCCGATGTTCGCCTCGTCCAAGGCCGCATCGACTTCATCCAAAATGCAGAACGGACTCGGCTTGCTGCGGAACACCGCTAGCAGGAGCGCCACGCATGTGAGCGTTTTTTCGCCGCCCGATAGCAACGAAATGCTGCAAGCTTCCTTGCCAGGCGGCCGGGCGATGATTTCGATGCCGCTTTCGAGCACATCTTCCGTGTCGTCGACGACGATATTCGCTTCGCCGCCGCCGAAAAGTCGCCGGAACAATTCCTGGAAGTGGCCTCGCACCGTATCGACCGTCGTCAAAAACAGCTGCCGGCTATCGGTGTTAATCCGTTGCGTAAGCCGTTCCAGCGATGTTTTGGCGTCGACCAAGTCGCGATGCTGGCTGGACAGCTTGGCGAACCGCTCCTCGAGCTGCTCCAATTCGTTCAGCGCTTCGAGATTGATGGCCCCGATATTGTTGATCTGATCCCTCAACTCAGCGATCTCGCGTTCGGCCGCTTCGCGATTTTGTGCCGTCGCCCGCGCCGAAATGATTTTCGCCGGTTTGTTGACTATCGGGCCGCTTTCGGCAAAACCCGCGTCGCCAGCCGCCACGCGTGCTTGTTCATTTAGCGCGGCTTCCTCCAGATGGATGCCGTAATCTTCTCGCATCCGGTCGCAAAGTGTTTGCCGCTCGTGGCGTTGCCGGGTCGTAGCAACTTCCTGCTTGTGGAGCTGCATTTGCATCGCCGTTAACTCTTGTCGTTCGATGCGGACGCGATCGAGAATCGCCTGGCGGCCGCGGCGAATTTCGTCGACGACCAATGCACGCTGGGCGAGGGCTTGGGCGTGAATTTCTTTTTGAGTTTGTAATTCCGCGATGGATTGTTTCCCTTCGGTCACCGCCGCTTCGAGCTCGGCGATTTGGGCGGCACGCGTGGTGAGCCGTTCGCGCATTTCCGCGAGCATTTGATCTCGCTCTTGGCGGGTGCGATGGGCTTGCTCCATCTGTTGCCGTACCATGTCGACACGTTGTTCCGCCCTGGCAACCGCAATGCGCCGCTCGATGACGGCTTTCAAAAGCTCGGCCTGTTCCTGATCCAAAACGTCAATTTGAGCCTGCGCCGCATCGAGTGACTGCTTAAGCTCGCCTGCTGTGAGTTCGAGGACGGTGCGATCTTCATTGTGTCGGGCGACGGTCGCACGACTGCTCGCCTGAAGTTCTTGCGCTTGTTGCAATTCCAGCTCGAGCCGCTGCTGCCATTCCAACACGCGCTCCAACTGCGCTGCAGACGCAACGGCTTTGCGATGGCATTCTGCGAGCTTGGTCGAAGCCGCCGTAAACGCCGCAACGGTCGTTGCGACGAGTTCTTCCTGGCGAGCGCGATCTTTGTCGCAGCGATCGACTTCGGCCGCTTGTTCTGCATGTTGTTGTTCGAGCACGGCCGCTTGTTCATGGCAGGCACGCAACTCGCTGCGACGCGATAAAACACCCGTTGCAGCTTGCCGCGGACCAACGACAATCGTTCCGTCGCCGCAAAGCAGCTCGCCATCACCAGTGACAAATTCCAACCCGCGCCCGGCGGAGTGAGCTAACCGGAGCGCCGTGGCCAGTCGGTCGACCAGCCAGGTGCGTCCTAGCAGACGCCTCGCAAGAACTTGATACTCGGGTGCAGATTCGATGAAACGATCGGCGCGACCCATAACGCCTGGCTCGCCCGACAGGTCCACGTTGTCTAAAGCCGTCGAAGCGTGACGCTGATCAACGCCTAAAAACCCCACGCGGCCCGCGACTTTCATCGGCTGCGCGTGGAGCGAATCAATGAGCGCGGACGAAGAGGATACGACGATGTACTGCGCACGCTCGCCAAGCGCGACTTCCACAAGTGGCGCCGAATCCACATCTACATGGAATAAGTCAGCGATGACACCATGCACTTCACCGAGATGCTGCGCGGGCGACTCGCGAGCAATTCGCAAGATTTCTTGCACGCCACCGTCGAGCCCTTCGAGGCGGCTTTCAAGCTCGGACAGCACCGCGATCCGCTCCCGAACTCGCGTAAGTTGGGCTTCGGTGCGACGATGCTGGGCATCGGCTTTGATGAATTCATGACGCGCCTCAATCCGTCGACCCTCCGAGGCGGCGAGGGCAGTCCGATGCTGGTCGACAACAATTTTGAGCTCGGCTTCCGCGTGCTGGTCCTTGGCAACATCCGGTTCGCGTCGTTCACGCTC
The DNA here is from genome assembly GCA_036271295.1 of Lacipirellulaceae bacterium. Lineage (GTDB taxonomy): Bacteria > Planctomycetota > Planctomycetia > Pirellulales > Lacipirellulaceae > JABDGM01. Next base: position 4,653 of record DATBAY010000539.1, read on the forward strand.
GGTCGCCTGCGCAATGATCTGCTTGTGAATTCGTTCCGCTTGCTGGACGCTGCTTTGAATCTCGCTTTCAATCGCGACAATTTCTTGCGCCAGCCGCGTGATCTCCTGTTCGCTATCAGCCAGCCGGTTTTTCGCCGGCAAAATTTGCGCGGTGAGCTTTTCTAATTCGCCCGCGTGTGCGGCAGCTTTGGCAGCATATGACTCGCATTCACTCTGGATCGACGCCAATTCCGTTTGAACGGCTTCTTTTTCGGCCGCTTCATCGAGCTGATCGCTGCCGCCACGCTCGTTGCTTTGGGCCATTAGGTTGGCTAGGTGCTCGGTGGTGCGGTCGATCTCCAGTTGTAGATCACGTCGCTGGGCTACCTGACCATCGAGCTTGGCCTGCAGCCCCGCGATGTGCTCGCGAATGGCAGAAGCCAGCGCTTCGATTTCGCGCGTGCGCACCGATTCGGCTTCAATTTTCTGCTCGAACTCCACACCCTGCCCGTCAGCCCGCTCGACGGCCGCAGCCCTATCATCCAGTTTCTTCTTCAGCTCGATCGACTGTGCTTGCCGCGAATCGATTTGCTTTGTGAGGTGCCGCCAATCAACGAGTGCCACCTCAGTCCGTAGCTGTTGCAGCCGTTCGGTGCACTCTTTGTAACGCTTGGCTTTCCCTGCCTGGGAGCGAATGCTTTTGAGCCGACTTTCGACCTCATCGACGATGTCCGACAGCCGCAGCAGGTTCTGTTCAACCCGCTCCATCCGCCGCTGAGCGATCGCTTTTTTGGCCTTAAACTGGCTGATTCCCGCCGCTTCTTCGAAAATGATGCGCCGGTCGCGGGGCGACGACTGTAATAGCGCGTCGACCTTCCCCTGTTCGATGATGCAGTACGCCTCGGTCGTCATGCCCGTGGCGGCCAGTAGCTCGCGAATATCTTTCAACCGGCAGGGCTGGCGATTGATGAGGTATTCGCCTTCGCCGCTACGATAGACGCGGCGGGTCACATGCACTTCGTTCGAGTCGATCGCCAGCCGCCGGTCGGCGTTTTCCAACGTTAGCGTCACTTCGCCTGTGCCCATCGGGTGCCGCGTCGGGCAACCGTTGAAGATGACGTCCGTCATCTCCTTGCCGCGCAGGCTCTTGGCGCTCTGCGAACCAAGTACCCATTTGACCGCGTCGACAACGTTGGATTTACCCGAGCCATTCGGCCCGACTACCACGCACACGCCACTGGAGAAATCGAACCGCGTGCGATCCGCAAAGCTCTTAAAGCCGGAGAGTTCTAAGGCTTTGAGCATGAGAGAAGATTTCGGATTGTGGACTGCGGATCGCAGATTGCAAATCCGGTGTCTTCAATCCGCAATCCGCAATCCGAAACCTGAAATTCCTCACCTCGGCCGCGAGAACAGTTCCGGCAAAGGCGTCGCGACTTCGATCGAATTATGCTCGCTCGGTTCCTCGCCATCGCCGTCGGCCTTGGCCTTGTCGCGGTCATAGGCGCGGCCCGCTTGCGGCAGCGCGTCGACTTCGAATCGGCTCACGAGCGCCCCATCCGCCT
>DATBAY010000540.1:0-6266 GCA_036271295.1 Lacipirellulaceae bacterium
TGCACGGCGAAACTAAACGATTGGCCGGCGATAGCCGTGATCGGCGTATCGTCGACGGCCCCGATGTGGGAAATCGGGTGGATGATGAGCGGCAACTGTGCGGAGACGCTTCCAGAAGTTAGCGACAGCGTGTACGTAACGGGAATCCTAGAAAGCGTCGCGATCGATTGCGCCGAGAACGTGAAGACGCCCCCACTAAAGTTGCCGGAAAGATTGGCAACCGAGTGGCCGTGTTCATCGGCGATGACAGCGGAGACTGTGGCCGTGTAATTGGCGATGAAGTTACCTTCGGCATCGAGCGCCAAGACTTGGCCTCCGAATGTTTGCCCCGAAATAACGCTGCCCGCAAGGCCCGCAGTGCCGAACTCTGAGAGGGGCGCTGAGCCGGTCGGCGCCGCGACCGGGAAATTGAGATAGTCATTCGCGGTGAACTGCTCGCTCTGGCTGGTGACCGCCAAGGTCACGTAATAAGTGCCGGCGACTTGCGGTGAGAACGTGATCGACGACGTGTTCACTTCTGCGACTTGCAGATATTGGAAATCGTTGGTGTAGACCCATACTTGCCAGTCGAATGTGGCGCCAGCGGCGGCGGTGCCATTGACTTCACTGTTCAGAGTGAGCGGAACGCCGAGTGGCCAACTTTGTGGTGCCGCCGAAATGTGCGCCTGCAGCTGCGTAAATGCGGGGCCGCCGCCCGCGGCCATTGAGATCACGCCATCCGGCGACAGATCGGAATCACCGCGGCCACCGTCGAGCAAATGAAGAACGATCTGACCGTTCGGCAGGAACTCGGCGCCGGTCACGCTGGCATCGTTTGCATCGGTCTGATGCTGATAAAGGAAATCGTACCAGCCGTACGCTCCGTCTGGAGTGGGGCCGTAGACGTAGTAGTCCGTCCAATTATGTCCCACGGGCGGTGTAATGACGACGTTGGCCGCCGCGCCGGGAGCAAGTCCTGCAACGCTGAGCGTGAGAAATCCTAGCGGAGTCTCAATCGCGTTCGGATAGTACAGATCGCTGAATGTGGCGCTGAGTGAAGTCCCGATCGGCGACGTGAGCGTGACTACGCCGCCATGGATCGTGTCGGCGAGTTGAACCACGTTGGAAACGGCGGAAGCCACGTGCCACGTGAACGAAATATCGCCGGTTGCCTGGCCGTCGTCGGCATGCACCACGACCGACAAATCGGCGGGACTTGCCGTCTGCGGACCAATCGTTCCGTGGATGCGGCCGGTCGTGGGATCTATCGAAACGCCTAGTGGCAGGTTATCGGCAGAGAAAGTGACGGGCCGGCCGAAGTCGCGTATCAACGACACGGGCAAGTCGACCGCAGTGCCAACTGTCGAGGACTGATCGCTCAACTGACCGAGAATGATCAGCGGCGTGACCGTCCATTGGAAACTGATTGGGTAGACATAGTTGAGCGTGTGATCCGTAACCGTAATCAGCGTGTGGTACGGCACGCTGGTGTTCGCATTCACGTCGATTGTTCCCGTGATGTTCGCCGCAGCAGCGTCGAACGCGAGGCCTGGCGGCATGCCGCTCACTTCGTAGGTGAGGTCGTGACCGTGCGCATTGCTGTAAACGCCCGCGTACACGTACACGGTGTCGCCGGCGCGATTGGTTTGGTCGTACGCTGGGTAAACGCCGAAGCCGGGCACCGTTTCGATATTAAAGCTCGTCGAGACGGTCGAAGTTCCATCGGTCGCATAGACTGTAACGGGCCAGAAATATGTTCCGCCGTAAGCGTACACGGTCCCTTGAAAAGCGGCCGTGCTGTTATCGAGTGAAGTGAAATAGAGGTAGCTGGGAACGCCGAAGGATGCACTGTAGTAAAACGTCAAAGAGCGGTTCGCAGGATTGTTCGCATGAATGAGCAGATTCACAGGCACGCCTTCTGGCGCCAGCGGCGTGCCGGGGTTGACTAGTGAAAAGCTCGGCAAAACGATCCACTGAAAGGTCGTGCCGCCCGTATGTGTGCCGTCGGTCGCGGTGACGTTCACTAGATACGGCGATCCGCTCTCGGCCGAATCGGAAATCGCACCGCTGACTACTCCGGTGCTGGGAGCGATGCTGAGTCCGGCTGGCAAGCCGGTGGCGGAATAAGTGAGCGGCTGACCATAAACACTCGTGGCCTGTATCGCCAGGTTGATCGGCGTTCCCGGCGACTGGGACTGAGTTCCCGGATTCGCTACGGCCACGCCCGGTAGCACGGTCAATTGAAAATCGGCCGTCGCGGTATTGAAGCCATCGTTGGCTGATACATGAATTGCGTAGGGCGTGGCGCTAGCGGCCGACTCTAGCAGTGTGCCGATAATTAATCCAGTGTTTGGTGCGATCGCTAAGCCGGCAGGCAATCCGGTGGCCGAATAAACGAAACTTCCGAGTCCACCAAGAATCGGAAATTGAATCGGAGCGATCGGCACACCTGCTTGCCGCTGTTGGTTGCTGACGCCTGTCATTTCGATCGGCACGATTTGCAGATGACTGGCGAGGCCACCTACTAGAGGCGCAATGCCATGCACCAAGTCGAACGGCACACCATGCCAGGCTGCATAGTTGGGGTACGAAAGCGTATTTATTCCGGCCCCGCCGTCGAGATCTCCGGGAAGTTGGCCACTCAGATTGAATGTGTCGGTATCAGTCCCGCCACGAACGTTCGGAACGTTTTGCACAAGTAGATTGCTGTTGAGGTAAATGGAATTACCGTTAAGAATCTGCCAAACGTTGGAGGAGTCGGGACCAACCAGGAGATCAGTTGTGGAACCGCCCAAGATGTAAGTAAACGGCGACGTTTTAGTTTCGACATCAAACGTGCTCCCGCCGACGCCGCCGTTGAGCGTCGGACCGAATTGTGGGCCGATGAGTTTAATCAAATCGGGTGCCATTCCGGTAACTAGCGTGTTGCCATCCACGTCGGTCGCCAAATGAATTGTGCGGCGCGTGGTGTCGGCGGAATTGTTTAGCGTCAAGTTCACGGCCGGCAGCGGCGCGGCGCTCGATAGAATCGTCACATCGCCATGAATGGCCTGCATGTTGCCCGACTGGCCCAATCGTACGGTGCCGCCGGAAAATGCGCTGCCGCTGGGATTGATCGTGAGCGGGCCGGTCGTGCCATAGACATCGATCGACTGAACACCCGAGCTGATGGTTGTGCCGGCCGCGCCGGTGTCGCTAATCACGATCGGACCGTAGTTCACCGCGAGATGCGTGTTCGAGCCGTCGTACAGCACACTCCAGTAGTTAGGATTTCCGAAGGCCAGACCGGTATTCAACGCTAGTGCGAGCAGGCTTCCTCCGACGTTATCTAAATGCAACGTTCCTGCGGGCGTGGTCGGAAATACACCGAAGGGCATCTGGTCCACTCGCAAAGCAATCGGTTGCGGATGCGTTGGATCTTGTTCGACAACAACCTGAGGCGTTCCACTGTAACCTGGGATGTCAGAATAACTGGCCAAGACCAGCTGAACTGTTGTCGCGCCGAAAATGCTGATTGGCCCCGACGAGTCAACCACGCTGCTGTTAGCACCGGCATACAACCGCATTGTGGGCGGCGCAGCCGCAACATTGTAAGAACTGCCCGCGCTCCCGTAGAAATTGAGATTCCGCACTCGATTGAAGTATGGCCCGAAATAAATCGTCGCTGGCGCGAAACCTTGCACTTCTTCAAAGAAAGAGAATCCACTGACTGCGGCCACCTTGGAGGCGATGATGCCGTCGGGGGCCTGAAGATACGACTGGGCAACGAAGGTGACAATCGACCGCGCGGGATCGGAGCTCCCGTCGATATTGGTCACCAGCGGCGAATTGCTGTGCGGGTCGCCCAACAGCAGAATCGGACCATGGATATTCTGCACGCTGCCGCCGTTACCGATTGTGATCGAAGGGATCGATAACCCATCGGCCCAGGATAAACTCCCGATGGGCTGCCCGAGCGCCGCCGGCCACGGATAATTGGTATTCGCAAAAAGTTGTCCGAGCAGCAGCGGCCCGGTGGTTTTCAATACTGACATTGCCCCCGCAGTAAACGTTGCGTCGCTCGATGAGAGCACGCTACCGATCGCCGTGGTGATACCTGCGGGAGTATCGTCGACGAACGAGGCGGCGGCCGCATGCCCCGGCAACAGAATGCTCAGGCCTGGCAGTTCCGCGATTTCCATATCGAGGTTCCCTCCCCAACCCGCGGAGGTGGAAGTGGAGGTCACGTCGAGCAGATTCGAAAAATGAACCGTCGCTCCGGCAATGCCGGTAATTTGGTTGCCACTTGCGCGCACGTCGGGCAGAGTTAGCGGCGGCTGCATTCCGGCCGGCAATGGAATATCCCCGATCACGCGCAAGCTCGCCCCGGTTACCGTCACGTCGGCAAGAATCGTATCTAACAAGCTAAAGCCGGCCGAATTGCCAGAAGTCCAGCCGGGAATACCGTGCAGACTAAAGATTTGCTCGGCGGTTCCCACCAAAGTTGGATTCGCGAGCGGCAACGAAAACAGCGGATTCAACTCCACCAACGTTCCCAGCCCGGCACCCGCGACGGTCACTGGCCCGCGCGCGGCGCCAACGAGGATCTCTTCCGAATCGTTTGCACTGTGCGCGCCGCCGATGTAATGCACGGGACTTGTCGATGGATTGTCGATCAACACCGAGGGCCCAGCTTTGTTCTGAGAAGTCTGAGCGCCGATTAACTGCGGCCCGTAAAAGAACGTTTCGATATTTGAGCCGTAGAGCACATCTCCCTGAAAAAATCGCAAGTCGGCTTGGCCCGGGTAGTTCGCATTGGCGGCGATGCCGATGTAATTGGTCGATGGGGCAAAGCTAATGTTGCCCCAGTGGCCATGGTTGAGAACGTCGCCCGAGGTATCGAACACGAACGTGCTTTGTCCGCTGCCCGTGTAGTTAAAAAATACCGGCAGTGGCTGCTGGCCGCTGAAGATGTAGTCTGCGACGTAAGTGTCGTAGGTCACACCCGGCACTAACACGGCGCCGTTCGGATTGAACACTTGCAGGTTTTCAAACAGGTGTTGCTGGGTGAATGAGTCGAATAATCCAGCGCCATCTGGGTTAAATCTATTGTGGTAGTCGTAGACGGCGTCGACTTGGCCGACATTGGCAACCGTGCCATCGGCAGTCAGCCGCCGTCCGACATTTAGCGTGAAGTTGCCGGTCACAAACAGCGGCATCACCGATTTGCCCATTAGGTACACGCCGGCCGCCGGTCCGCTCGTGGCGAAATTCTGAAGCGTAACTCGTGGTGCTGTGTCGGGGGTGCCTTCGATATCGAAGCGATCGACCGGGCTTCCGCTGACCGCGAGGTCGCCCAGCAACGTGTCGAAGGTTAACGATGGGTGCGTGGTCCCCGCAGTTGTCACCCAGCCAGTGAGTGCGCTGCCCGTCATGGTAAGGACATTGGCTGAGATACCAAGCCGATCGTTCACCTCCTTCATCCACACGTTGTGAACTGCCACGTCACCCTGAACGTCGGCCAGCGTGCCGGTGCCCACCGTGACTTGCGCCCCTGGATAATGGACCACGCCGAGTGCATCAAAGGAATTCAAGTTGTTGAAGTCGGCACTGGCGACGGGGGGCGTGCCAGTGATGCTCACGGAGAGTTGCGGATTGACTTTTGAGAGAACCACCGTGGTTTGACCGAATGCCTCTGCAGGTAGAGCAAAGCGGTATCCAAATCCGGTCGCAAGTGTTTCCGCCGCACTGTAATCAGGTTGGGCAACTTGGAAGTTGAAAGCGCCCCGCAATTGCGAGGCGTCGAAATTGGCGGTGTTATCAATCGTCGTGGGAGCAGAAGTTAGCGGATACATCCGTACGGGAACCAAAACATCCGGAAAGCCTCGCGGGTCGGGTCCGTCGTAGCGATATAGCAACGTGGTGTCGAAGTAGTTCACGCCAGACGGCGGCGGATTGCCCACAAGAACGGCGGGATCCGAGCTATCCGTGATGACGCTTGCCTGAAACGGCCATGACAAGACCGTATAAAAATCGGCCGGCTGATTCACAACGTTGTACGCACCGAAATAGCCGGTATAAACGCCCACGCTCGTGCGGGGAGAACCCTGTTGCGAGGGAGCCACTTCAAAACTTGTGGGAGCCGTAACGTTCAGGCTGTCTTGCGGCATCGAGCCCAGCACGTACATCGTGTTGAAGGCATGCATCACCGAGTCGTTCGTATTCACCGGATCGAGCGAAATGTTTCCTGCGCGCACTTGCGCTGCAATGTTATTCGGAGCCGTTGGATGGACGCCGGCTAACCGGGC
>DATBAY010000541.1:0-6156 GCA_036271295.1 Lacipirellulaceae bacterium
ATGAAGCACAACCCGCGGTGGAGCCGGGGGGTGTTTAGTCTTTGACGACGCTATTAGATGAATACGCTTCTCGGCGAAAGGAAATTCGTCTCGCGGAGCGAGGCGGCTACTTTTCCTTCGGCATCACGCCCAGGTCGCGCGCCCAGTCGAGGAAGCGGTCGCTCCAAGTGCCGAACGGAATTCCGCCGCGAGGATTGATTCCGCCGCCGTGGCCGCCGTGCCCGTAGATATGCAATTCGACCGGTACGCCGGCTTCGAACAGCGCATCGTAGAATTGCACCGTTTGCCGCGCGTGGAACGCGTCATCCAAGCCAGCGCTGGTGAGAAAAGCGGGTGGGGCGTCTTTCGGGACGTCGCGCATGTCCATCCTTTTCCAGCCGGCGTAAACCATCACGACGAAATCGGGTCGGCAACTGAATCGGTCGATCGCGTCGGCCGCATCGGGCTGACCGGAGTCGAATTTAAGGAGCAGCCACGCAGCCTGTTCGCCGCCGGCAGAGAATCCCATCACGCCGATTCGCTGCGGATCAACGCCCCACTCCTTCGCATTCGCTCGAATCGTTCGCACGGCGCGCTGCGTGTCGGCCACCGCTTCGACGGTCGAATCGTAGGGCTGAATGCGGTAGCGGAGAATGAACGCGGAGATACCGAGTTTGTTCAACCAAGCCGCGGCGTCAATTCCTTCGCTGCCAACCACGACGGTCTTATTGCCGCCGCCCGGAATCAAGAGCACTGCGGCGCCATTTCGATTTTCAGGCGGCGCGAGTCGCAACTCGATGGATGGATTGTGAATGTTGATAACGCTCTGCACGCGCCCCGATTTGCCGCGGGTGAGCACTTCGGCGCCGCCATCGCCTTTCACGATGAGCTTATCGGCGGGCCAAAGTGGTACGACGGTCTTGCCCGCCTCGAGCGGTTCGGGCGCGGGGGGCGTCGCAGCCGGCGAGTCGGCAAATGTCGCAAGCGAAACAATCGCCCACAGGAACCCGACCACTGCAACACGGTACTGTCCGCGCATGTTCCGCCGCCTTATTCGCTTTTGAACGTGCCAGCCTCAGCCGTCACCAGCTTGTTGGGATTAAGATGCTTCTGGATGACGCCGTTAACCTGATCGAGCGAAAGTGCCTGAACCTTTTTCGGGTATTCATCGATCCAGCTCAAATCGAGTCCGCGCTCGACGGTTTCGAGAATGACCTCGGCCAGGTCGCCGCTCGTAGATAGTTTAACCCGGTGCCCACCCACGAGGGAGTCTTTGCGATAATCGAGTTCGGCGGCCGTAATGCCATCGTGATACCACTTCGCAAGCTCGCGGTGGGTCGATGCGAGGCCTTGCTTTAACAGCGAAGGCGCGAACGAGCCGTAAACGATCCAGGTTTGGTCGAGCTTGCCGGGACCGGAGAGCTGCGCCGTCATGCCGTAGGTCAGTCCTTCGGTGTCGCGAACCGTGGAGAGCAACCGGCTCGTGAACCCGTAGCCCAGCACATTCGTAGCGACGGACAGCGGCAGGTAATCGGCGTCGGCGTAGTGCAGGTCCGTGGGCTCGCCGAAAAACACCATCACGCTTTCTTTGCCGGGGATGGCTACCTTCAAATCTTCGGCTTTGGAAATATCTTTGAGGCCTGGCAGCTCGGGCAAAGGTTGGCCGCCTTTCCAGCCGTCGAAGGCGCTCTTGACTTGTTTTTCAATTGATCCCGGCTGCATGTCGCCGACGACAACCATCGCGCAATACGCTGGCCCGAAGTATTTTTTGTGGAACGCTTTGACATCATCCAGTTCCGCTTTTTCCAGGGCCGCAATGCGCTCTTCGGCTGTAAGTCGATATTGTGGGTGTCCGCTCTGGAAGATCGCCCGCCGCAGCGCGATCATTGCCTGCGAGCCGGGATCGTCCTTCATTTGCTGCGACTCGGCAATCTCCTGCTTTCGCAGTTTTTCGAATTCGTCTTTGGGGAAATTCGGCTCACGAAGTTCCTCGGCGAGCAGGTTGATGACTTGCGCGCTATCTTTTTTCAAACAGCGTGCCTCGAATTTGATGGTGCCGGACTCGCTCGCAAAATCGATCTTTGCACCGATTTTATCCAGTTCCGTGGCGATCGCTTCCGCGTCGTGCTTCTCGGTGCCGCGCTCCAACATTTCGGCCGCGAGCTCGCCGAGAATCGGGTTCTTCGGGTCGAACGCAAAGAATGTCCCTTTGATAGTGACGACGTCCTTCACGCCGGTTGGACAAATCAGTAGATCAATGCCATCGACCTTCGATCGATTGATTCGCGGTGCGATCAATGCGACCGGCGCCGCAGATGTTGGCACGGCTTTGCTCTTCGAAGCGGCCAGTGCGTTGTGACTCTTAGCAGATCCTTCTGAAGCCGCTTTCGCTTTATTCCCATCGTGATCGTGAGCTGACGGATGGTCGTCCGCCGCATTTACGTCGGCTGTAGATTGAGAGGGGTTTTCCTCCGATGCCGCGGCCGCCTTGTCTTCACGGGGCACGTACCAGCCGGTGGTTCGCTCGTCTTCGCTGAAATACTTATTCGCGACCCGTTTGACGTCCTCCGCAGTGACCTTCTTCACGTCTTCCGCCAGACGATAGTACAGCGCCCAATCGCCACTGGCGATGCACTCGTTGAGCGCGAACGCCATCGCCATCGAGCCGTCGCGCGAGTACGCCGTATCGGCCGTGTACTTGGCGATGGCGGCTGCCACTTCTTCCGGTTTCACACCGTCGTTCTGCACGTGTTTCAGTTCAGCCAGCAATCGCTTCTCGACGTCTTCATGGGTAGCCCCCGGCGCCAGCTCGGCCGTGATGAAGAATAGTGAAGGATCGCGGTTGAATTCCGGCTCGGCGTCGACATTGGTCGTCAGATTTTTGTCGGTAAGAGCCTGGTAGTAGCGGCTGTTTCGGCCATCGGCCAAGATCATGCCAAGCACGCGCAAGGCCGCGTAATCGCGGTCGCGCCCCGGCGGGATTTTTTGCGCGATCATCACGACGCCCAATTCCCCTGGCCGTTGCACCACGACGCGCCGTGGTCCGGTCTGCGGTGGTTCCTCGGTATAAACTTGTGGAATCGGGTGGGGCGATTTCGGAATCGAACCGTAGTATTTTTTGATTAACTCCAGCGCCGCCGGCGTTTGAAAATCGCCAATGATCGTCACGGTCGCGTTGTCTGGCCAATAAAACGTGTCGTAGAACGAACGCAGTTTTTCGATTGGCACTTTTTCAAAATCGCTATGCCACCCGATCGTGCTGTGATGATAAGGGTGCGCCAAATACGCGACCGCCCACATTTCCTTTTCCAGCGCCTCGGAGGGATTGTTCTCGCCTATTTCGTATTCATTGCGGACGACAGTCATCTCCGGTCGGCGATCCTCTTCACGCAACCGCAAGTTGCGCATGCGATCGGCTTCGAGTTCAACGGCGAGCGGTAGGTCCTGCGATCCAACGGTTTGATAGTAGTTCGTACGATCTTGCGAAGTCGTCGCGTTAGTAATCGCTCCCGTGCGTTCGAGCAATTGATCGTACCCCGTGCCGGCTTCCTTATTGTGCTCCTTCGTGCCTTTGAACATGAGGTGCTCGAGAAGATGTGTGGAGCCGGTCGTGCCGTACGATTCGTTGCGCGACCCGACGCGGTATGTCACCATCATCGTGACGGCGGGAGCCGAGTGATCGGGCAGCAGCAAAACGGTCAGACCATTGGTGTCGAGGCGATATTCGGAAATGTCGCCTTCCGTTCGAACGTGCGTGAAGCCTTTCGGGATTTCGGTGGCGGCAGCAAAAGCGACGCGAGCGGCCAGCAAGGCCAATAATGCGAGCACTGCACGGCTGAACGGAAAAAAGCGTTGCATGGCAGTCGAATCCAGGAGGGAAGGGGCGCAATTCCGCGATATGGTGTTAGTACGAACGACACCAGATGTTGGTGCGTCGTGAACACCGCCGATCGAAACTCTCGCGGTATGCCAATCGTATCGAACCGGCGCACAGGCTACCAGTCGCAGGAAAATAGACGCGATTTTTAGGGGACGCGCTGCCGCATCGCCGCCAATTTGAATCTAGGCGGCGTCGGCCCGTTAGTGCGAACCGCCGCTCCCAACGCAGACTAATCTTTCGCGAAGATCCCAAAGAACGTAACACCAATCATGCCGGGGAACGCGGCGGTAACAAATCTGCTAGCGCAAAAGTTCGCCGCCGGGCGCTCGCCAGACGAACTCGGCATCTTCTTAGGTTTTGGCTCGCTTTTTCTTGCCATTGGAAGACAAACTCGCGAGTTTTGCCAGCGCTTCCCGCTTGCCAAGCCCACGCAGAGCAATCAGCGATTCGAATTGCCCATTCCGAGGGCGGCTCTTGTTGTTCTCCCAATTGTAAACCGTAAGTGGCGAGACACCGATTAACTTCGCATAATCGGCCGCAGAAAGGCCCGTTCGACGGCGCTGCGCTTTCACCGACCGGGCCGAGAAACGACGTTCGTCGTTGCGATTGGGAACGCTTGCAGGCGCGGAATGCGTCTTCGTAATCTGAGTCGCTAAGTAGTCGAGTAGTTTGTCCTGGTCGCGTTGTACCCGCTTTAGCCGCGCGATCTCGCGCCGATACTGCGCGACGGCACGAGCCTGCTTACCGGTTTGAGCCTTTATCTCCTTTCGCGCTAAGCGTCGAATTTCATCCTTCAGAACTACTGCCAAGGTCGTCATTACTTACTCCGAGCGAGTCAATCAAAGGTTGCCGGTGAGCCCAATACTAAAAGTAATGATAGCTGGCCGCGACAATATAGGCGACCGGCCATGTGAGGGATGTACGGAACTATATTTGCGGCGGGAAGACATCTTCGTATTCCCGCGGGCCGGCCCCTGAACATATTTCGTAGTATTTCGGATGAATGAGGAGTAGCGTTTTTATGGACACACAGCGTGGCAGTATCTGGTCGCTGCTTCGACAAACCGTCGTGAACTGGATCGACGATAAAGCACCACAATTGGGCGCGGCATTGGCCTTTTACACGGCCCTTTCGATCGCGCCGCTACTTGTGATTTCGCTGGGAATCGCGGCGTTCGTATTCGGCCAGGAGGCGGCTCGCGGCGGCGTGCAGGATCAAATGCAGTACCTCGTCGGCGATCAAGGCGCGAAAGCAATCGAAGAAATGATCGCCAATGCAAACCAGACGGGGAAAGGAGTTTTTGCTACAAGTCTCAGTTTAGTTATTCTGCTGTTTGGAGCATCTGGCGTTTTCGGACAATTGCAGCAAAGTCTAAACGCCATCTGGAAGGTGCAACCTAAACCGGGCCGCGGCATCATTGGCATCTTGCGCGATCGCTTTCTCTCCTTCGTAATGGTGCTTGGGAGCGCATTTCTGCTCCTCGTATCTTTGTTGTTGAGCGCCGCGCTAAGTTCGCTCGAAACGCTGACCAGTCGTTTGCCCGAGTCGATGGTTTGGGTGTCCCAACTACTGCACATGGGCGTCTCATTCATCGTGATCACACTGCTGTTCGCGATGATGTTCAAGTATCTGCCCGATGTGAAGATTGCCTGGCGCGACGTTTGGCTTGGTGCGATCATCACCGCTGCGCTGTTCACAGTTGGGAAGTTCGCGATCGGCTTGTATCTCGGTCATAGCAGCATGGCGTCGTCCTACGGCGTTGCCGGATCTTTCGTTGTTTTGCTCGTGTGGGTTTATTACTCGGCGCAAATATTGTTTTTGGGCGCCGAATTTACTCAAGTGCACGCGTATCAGTACGGTCGGCGAATTCTGCCGGCCGAAAACGCGGAGCGGATCTCAACCGGCCCGCCGCCGGCGTAGGCAAACTCAGTTGGCGATCGACCAGGCCGGACCGATCCAAACGGCTTCGCGCCGCCACCAGTCTTTGGTTTTAGGACGCTCGGCGAAATCGGTGAATCGATATTGATATAAGGCGATGCGTAAAAACTGTGGTGGCTTTTCCGGAAATGGATTCGCGGCCAACAGCTGAAGAACTTGCGGCTCGCCGGTCGCCAGGCGCATGAGAAAGGAGCGAAACCAAACGCTCATCTCACGGACTTCGATGTCGCCGGAGATGCGCTGGACCTGTTCGAGCCGAAGTGCTTCGAACCACATTTGCCAATCGAGCCGGGGTTGATGCGGCTCGCAGAAGCGCGGCCGGCGTGAAACGTCGCCTGGCTTCCAACGAAACTCGTAC
>DATBAY010000542.1:0-3856 GCA_036271295.1 Lacipirellulaceae bacterium
GATCTAGGCGGTGCTGAAACGCTCGGCGACATTATTAGCAAGATCAACGCTCAGGCAACGGGGGTAACGGCATCCGTCAATTCGGCCCGGAACGGCGTTCAACTGACCGATACGACGGGAGCCACAGCAAGCAACTTTATCGTTGCCAACGGCGATGCGAACAACACTGCCAACGCGCTCGGAGTCGCCACGAACACCACGGCGACGACCGTAAACGGGAATGGCCTTCAGAGACGTCAGATTAGCGCTGGTACCCTGCTCTCGACGCTGAATGGTGGCGCGGGAATTGATATCGGCGATTTGCGTATCACCGATTCGAACGGCCAGACCTCTTCACTCGATCTCAATGGCGATCTCGGTAAGGTCGATGATTCAGCCAAAACCGTCGGCGATGTGATCAATCGTATAAATGGACTGCACCTCGGTTTGACCGCCAAGATCAACGATCGCGGCGACGGGATTGAGCTCGTGGATACGGCCCACGGCGCGGGACAGATCAAAGTTGCCGAAGTCGGTAACGGAACTACCGCCAAGGATTTGCATCTGTTGGGGACGTCCACCACGCAAGTTGTAAATGGCGTGTCGACGCAAGTCCTTGATGGAACCGCGAGTTCCACCGTGCAAATCGCCGCGACTGATAAGCTCAGTGACGTCGTCACGAAGATTAATGCGCTCAACGCCGGCGTGACTGCCAGCATTCTGAACGATGGCACCCAGCAGCGGCTCTCGATTTTGGCGAATAACTCCGGTTCGTCTAATGAGTACTTGATCGATACGAGCAAATCGAACCTGTCGCTGAACGAAATCAGCAGCGGGCGCGACGCGCTGGTCGTCTACGGATCATCGGGCAGCGGCGGCGTGTTGGTAAGCTCTAGCAGCAATACGTTCAGCAACATCGTCAGTGGACTCGATGTCACGATCAACGGCAATTCGCAAACGCCAGTTCAGATTAATGTCGCGGCGAGCAGCGACACGCTCGTCAACAACGTCAAGCAGTTTGTTTCGGCCTACAACTCGGTCCGAACCAATTTAGATTCCGTCACATCATTTGACGCCACAAGTCTTACAACGGGCATTTTATTTGGCACGAACGAAACGCTGCAGATCCAATCCAGTTTGACCCAGATGGTCAACGCGAATTATTTCGGCAACGGACAATTTACCTCGCTTGGACAACTCGGCATTACGTTCGATTCCAGCGGCCAGATGCAGCTCGACACGGATCAACTTACTGCCGCGTTCGATAAAGATCCAGACGCGGTGCAGAAGCTCTTCACCGATCCCGATCATGGAATCATGACGAAGCTCAACGCCAAACTCGATGACTTGGCGGGGGCGAAGGATTCCGTGCTTTCATCGCGAGTAGACTCGCTCTCGGCCACGATCGACATCAACAATGATCGCATCGATCAGATGACGGATTCATTGAGCAAGCAGCGCGATGCATTGCTCGAGCAATTCGACACGCTGGAAACGACGATCGCAGGTTTGAAGTCGAACCTCACCGCGCTTGGTTCATTGCAGCCTCTCTCACCAATTAGCAGCACCAGTAAGGCTACCGGATCAACCACGTAGGCAGCCTCGCTTTTGTAAACGGCCATCGTGCGGGCCCAACGGACTGTAAACGAAAAATACGGATATCATGCAACACTCGACGTACTTGGAATCGAAGGTTCTTACCGCCCCGCCGCAACGGCTTCAATTGATGCTGATCGAAGGCGCGATTCGCTTCGCGCGCCAGGCGGAAGACGCGCTGAGCGTTGGCAACAGGGTGGTCGCAAGTGCCGCACTTATGCGGACAATCGATATCGTGGGCGAATTGTTGGCGGCGGCTCGTTCGCATAAGAGCGACCTCAACAAGCGCGTGGCCGATTTGTACATGTTCCTGTTTCGCCGGGTGACCGAGGCGAAAATAAACGCCGATGCCAATGCACTTGGCGAGGCATTGCGATTGCTAGAATTCGAGCGACAAACCTGGCAAATGCTCTGCGATAAATTGAGCGGCGAAACCCAAGATACGCCGGCCACCCATCGTTCTCATGCATTCGGTTCGAATCATGGCAACGCCAAGTCTGGCTTTTCGTTAGAAGCCTAACACCAACATGACCGGTGGGCGATTCCCGCGGTTCCTGGTATTATGCGGTGTCACATCGCATGAGGAATCGTCTCTTGAAAGCCACCAAACAGCTGATTCGCGTCGGCCACAGTCCTGATCCGGACGACGCGTTCATGTTCTATGCGCTCGCCAACGACCAGTTGGACACGGGCGAGTATGCCTTCACCCACGAACTTGTCGATATCGAAACGCTCAATCGCCAGGCATTCGAAGCCCGGCTCGAACTGACGGCCGTCAGTATCCATGCGTACGCCTACCTGCACGACAAGTATGTGCTGTGCACGTGTGGCGCCAGTATGGGCGATGGCTACGGGCCGATGGTGGTTGCGCAAGAGTCGACAGGCATCGACGAATTACGCAATCTGACGATCGCCGTACCCGGCAAATTGACGAGTGCGTATCTCGCCCTGCGGCTGTGTTTGAACACTGATTTTAAGTGCGTCGAAGTGCCGTTCGATGAGATTATTCCCGCGGTCGTCGCGGGCCAATATAACGGTCGGCCGATCCAAGCCGGCCTGATTATTCATGAAGGACAGCTGACATATGGCGACCAGCATTTGAAGTTGATTGTTGATTTAGGCAAATGGTGGACGGACCGGACTGGTTTGCCGCTGCCACTGGGCGCGAACGCCGTACGCAAAAACTTGGGCACCGAGACGATTCGCGAAGTTCAACGCCTGCTAAAAGAGAGCATCGAATACGGGCTCAACCATCGCGACGCGGCGTTGCGATATGCGCTGCAGTATGGACGCGACTTGGACAGCCAGAAGGCCGACAAGTTCGTTGGCATGTACGTCAACGACTGGACGCTCGATTTCGGTCCACGCGGCCGGCAGGCGGTGGCCGAGTTCCTGGCCCAAGGTCATGCCGCAGGTGTGTTGCCACAATTGGTCGTGCCCGAATTTGTGGTGTGATGTGCAGAGTAACATCGTTGCTGATTTCGCACTGGCGATTCACGATACATGACGGCAGACTGGCGAAGTCGAATTGATTCCGCGGTCGACGACGCCGTCGACCGAATGATTGAATTGCGGCGACGGATGCACGCCAATCCCGAGCCGAGCGGCGCGGAACTTCGCACCAGTTTGCACCTGTATCAACTTTTCGATTCCCTCGGCCTCGCGGTGCAAATGGGCCCTGAAGGCTGCGGCGTCGTCGTCGAAAGCCGCAATCAGAAAGCGGCGAGAAGGATAGCGCTACGCGGCGATATCGACGCACTTCGAATCCAGGACCAGAAACTAACGCCCTATCGCAGCACGGTCCCCGAGGTGATGCACGCCTGCGGCCACGATGCCCACACTGCAACGGTTTTCGGAGCAGCGACCGCGCTCGATCGACTGGAACGCGAAGCTGCGCTCCCTTGGCCAGTCACTTGGCGGAGCATTTTCCAACCGGCCGAGGAAACCGGCGCAGGCGCAAGATCGATGATTGCCGCGGGCGCTCTCAAGGATGTGAGCGCGATTCTATCGATGCACGTTGATCCGACACGGCGGGCTGGAACGATCGGCGTGCGGCCCGGCGTGCTGACAGCTAGTTGCGATACGATGCGCGTGATCGTACGCGGCCGCGGCGGACACGCGGCTCGGCCGCATGAATCGGATGACCCCATCGCGGCGGCAGCCGAGCTCATTAGCACGCTGTATCAATACGTGCCTCGGGCTACCGATAGCCAGGATGCCGTCGTGGTTTCCTTCGGCCAGATTCATGGCGGGCAGAACTCGAATGTCATTCCCGAGGAAG
>DATBAY010000543.1:0-4119 GCA_036271295.1 Lacipirellulaceae bacterium
CGAAGTCCATTTGCGGCTGCTCACGAAGAAAGATCCCGAAGCGCTCGCCGTCATGCGGCACAGCGCTGCCCACGTGATGGCCCAAGCCGTCATGCGACTTTATGAAGGCGTGCAGCTAGCCTTCGGCCCCACGACCGGCACCGGATTCTACTACGACATGCAATTGCCGCATCCGATCTCGGAAGAAGACTTTCCGAAGATCGAAGCCGAGATGCAAAAGATTGTGAAGGCCGACGAGCGCTTCGAGCGTCGCGAAGTTCCGCGCGATGAAGCGCTCGCGTTGTGCCGCGAATTGAAGCAGGACTTCAAAGTCGAGCACATCGAAACGGGCCTCGCCGATGAGAAGACGTTGTCGTTCTATCGGCAGGGCGAGTTCGTCGACTTGTGTCGCGGCAAACATATCCCGAGCACCGGCCACATCGGCGGCGCGTTTAAACTGCTTTCCGTCGCCGGCGCTTATTGGAAAGGCGATTCCGATCGCGAGCAATTGCAACGGCTCTACGCGACCGCGTTTTTCGATAAGGCCGAGCTCGACGCCCATCTCGAACAACTCGCCGAAGCGAAGCGCCGCGATCACCGCGTGCTCGGCAAGCAGCTCGAACTGTTCACCGTCAGCCAGATGGTCGGCTCCGGCCTCATCCTCTGGTTGCCAAAGGGCGCGATCCTGCGTCAAACACTCGAAGACTACATCAAGAGCGAACTCCGCAAGCGCGGTTACGATGCCGTCTACACGCCGAACATCGGCAAGGTCGAGCTCTACGAAACCTCTGGCCACTTCCCGTATTACAGCGACAGTCAGTTCCCGCCCATCGAGATGAAAGACGGCGAGCGCTATCTGCTCAAGCCGATGAACTGCCCGCACCACATCATGATTTATCAGGCAAAACCGCGCAGCTATCGTGATTTGCCGGTGCGACTCGCTGAGTTCGGCACCGTGTACCGCTTCGAGCAATCTGGCGAGCTTTCCGGCATGACTCGCGTGCGCGGTTTCACGCAAGATGATGCTCATATCTTCTGCACCGAAGAGCAAGTCGCGGACGAGTTCCGCAATTGCCTCGAGATGACCCAAACAGTGCTCGCCTCACTCGGCATGAATGACTACCGCGTACGACTCGGTTTCCGCGACCCGAAGAGTGATAAGTACGTCGGCGGTGCTGAAGTCTGGGACCGCGCCGAGGCTTCGCTCCAGGCGGTGTGCGAATCAATGAACCTGCCCGACATGTCGATCGAGCCTGGCGAAGCCGCGTTCTACGGGCCAAAGGCGGATTTTGTGGTGACCGATTGCATCGGTCGCGAGTGGCAGCTCGGCACGGTGCAGTTGGATTACAACTTGCCAAGCAAAGAGCGCTTCGGGCTCGAATACATCGGCACCGACAACCATCCCCACCAGCCGGTAATGATCCATCGCGCGCCGCTCGGCTCGCTCGAACGTTTTGTCGGCGTGTTGATCGAGCACTTCGCCGGCGCCTTTCCGCTGTGGCTTGCGCCGGAGCAAGTTCGGGTGCTCACGGTCAGCGAAAAATCGGACGCCTACGGCCGCGAGGTCGAAAAGCTCCTCGCCGAGGCCGGCCTCCGCGTAACCGGCGATTATCGCGGGGCGAAACTTAACGCCAAAATTCGCGACGCCCAGGTGCAGCTGATCCCGTACATGTTCGTCGTCGGCGAACGCGACCGCGACAATCGCACCGTAGCGATCCGCGACCGGCTCGAAGGCGACCTGAAAGATCCGCTCCCGATCGAGGCTGCCATCGCGAAGCTCAAAGCGGAAATCGCCGCCAAAACGGTCCGCCAGGTCGCCGCGAAACAGCCGGCCGTGGCCGCCGATCGCGAAAGCCATAATGAGTACTAGCCGCAGCGGCGTTTGTCCCTGGTATCATCATCTTAGGCTGCCAAATTCCCTCGACGGCCTTCATTTCGCGACGTATAGTTGACGAATAAGGTGATTACGACGAAGATTTGATGCCGGGATTTTTTGGCCGTACGCTGTGTGCCCGGCACTTCATTCCCGCGTTCCCTAACCCCAGGAGTATCTGCCATCGCCCTTGCTCAAAAAGGCCAGCGGATTAACGAGCAAATCCGCGTTTCGCCTGTTCGCGTCATCGCTCAAGATGGCGAGCTGCTCGGTGTGATCGAAACCGTCGAGGCCCTCACCAAGGCCCGAGAAGCCGGCATGGACCTGGTGGAAGTTGCCCCCCAGGAAA
The DNA here is from genome assembly GCA_036271295.1 of Lacipirellulaceae bacterium. Classification (GTDB taxonomy): domain Bacteria; phylum Planctomycetota; class Planctomycetia; order Pirellulales; family Lacipirellulaceae; genus JABDGM01. Next base: position 2,202 of record DATBAY010000543.1, read on the forward strand.
AGCCGCCCGTTTGCCGGATCATGGATTTCGGCAAATTCAAATACCAACAAAAGAAGCGCCAGCATAAAGGCCACACGCACCACGGCAAAAACAAAGAGCTGCGCCTGCGCCCGAAAATCGGCGATCATGACCTCATGACGAAGGTCAACCGCGCCAAAGAATTCCTGGCCGGCAAAGATAAGGTGATCTTCTCGGTCATCTTTCGCGGTCGCGAAAACGCCCACGTCGATGAGGGTTTCAAGCTCGTGCAACGGCTCACCAAAGAGCTGGCAGATGTGGCCAAGCTCGAGCAGAACCCGTCGATGCAAGGCCGCCGCATCGTCGTGATCTTCGCACCGAAATAGCTCCGACCGGGGCACGCTGTGCAAGAATCTGTCGCTGTGATTTGGATCGTGTTCGCGGTCGTATCGGTCGCGGGCACGCACATTGCTCGCCGCGATCCGGAAGGCGCACGGCAAGCGTCGCGCTTGTTGTCGCTCGTGCTCGCGTTCTTTCTCGGCGTGATGGCCGCCACGGGCGCGTTTTATAACCGTGAGGCGTTCGCCAAGCTGCACCGCTGGATGTCCGACACCACGGTCCTCGCCATGTGGATCAGTGTGGCATTCACTTCGGGAACGGTCATGCAGCGCGATATCCGTCGGCGACCGTTCGTCGCAATCGGTCAGCTACTGGCGCTGTTGGTGGCGTTCGCTCTGTTCGGCATGTGCGCGGTTTCCGGAACCATCGACCCGGCCATGGCGCCGACCAATGATCCCGAAATGCTGCAAGCGTTTCAAATTCTGCATCGGTACGTCCTGCCGGCATTTCTGTTTGGGATCCTGGCCGAATGGTGGTGGTTTTTCGGGCCAGCGAAAGCTCAGCCGCTATCTACGCCTGAAAACCCGGCCTCGCAAGAAGGCTGATTTCCCCTTTCCCGCCACGAAATTTAACTGTAACATGCTTGATTCCCCTGAATCCGAGAATCGAGCCATGCCCAAGCAAAAAACTCACAAAGGCACGAAGAAGCGGTTCCGCCTCTCGGCCAGCGGCAAAGTAAAACACCGCCCGGCCGGTACGAGCCACCTCGCGCGCAGCAAAGACCAAAAACGGATCCGCAAACTCCGCGGCACCGACACCCTTTCGTCGGGCATGGTCAAACGCATCACCAAAGCCCTCAACGGCTACAGCAGCTAGCTTCCCTTCGGACTGGTCGCTTCAGCGACCAGTTGCCACCACCAAACACGACAAGCCCGCCGGGCACAAGTAACTCCCGCCGCCATACATCGCGGGGGCCTGGGCGCGCCAAGCAATGAAGAGTTCCTTCAATGCGTACTACAAATGCAGTGCCTCGTAAGCGCCGCAAGAACCGCCTCTTTCAGAAGACCAAAGGTTACGTCGGCGCTCGGCGCAACCTCATCCGCTCGGCCAAGGAAAACATCGTCCGGGCCGAGGCCTTCGCCTTCCGCGATCGCCGCGCACGCAAGCGCGAGTTCCGCAAGCTGTGGATCATCCGCATCAACGCCGCTTGCCGCGAACGGGGCCTGCGCTACAGCGAGTTCATCAACGGCTGCACGAAGGCCAACATCCAGCTCGATCGCAAGAGCCTGTCGGAAATCGCCATCGCCGACCCAGCCGCGTTCGACGCCATCGTCGCCTTGGCGAAGGCAGCGATTGCCGCGTAGCGATTCGGCTGCGTGATGATGTTGCTGGACAGCCCCCGGCTCGACTCTGAGTTCGTCGCAGGCCGTCGGGGCTTCGTATTCGCGCTATACATCGTCATCAGTCAACAATGACAGGCCACTTCGATGTCGCCTGAGCCGCAACGCGGCGATATATCTTAGCCGGGGGCGGAAGCCCCCGGTTACCATTCGCCACATGCACCGAGCCCCGGAGGGGCGACATCATTCGTTAGTAACACGATGTCGCCCCGCCGGGGCTT
>DATBAY010000544.1:0-2289 GCA_036271295.1 Lacipirellulaceae bacterium
AGCCACAAGGCTCCGTGAGCGGCGCCGAAGACGACTGCACTTACCGCAAGCGACAACCAGCCCACGCGTTCGTAGGCAAAGGAGTCAAATTCGCGCGACTGCAAGCGGCGCATCAGAAAGCCGCGATACGCGAGTTCCTCAGCCAGCGGTACCGTCAATACCGACCCCGCGACGCGACAGACGATCCAGGCCCAGCGTAGCGATTGCGAGGCAGTTGCCAGCGCTTCCGGCATCTTGGAATCCGATGCTAGGAAATGTACGCCGACTATCCAAACGAGAAAAACGCCGATGCCGAGCAGCGGCCCGCGCCAACTCCAGCGCCAGTCGAGCGCTGCAAGACGGCGTCGATAAACGAAGATCACTGCCAGGCAGGCGAACAGGCGCAACGGATAAAACCACTCGAATCTGCCGGACAGCGCATGCGATAGCATTCCAGCCGCGAGAATCGCGAGCAGGGGCAGCAAAAAGACGGACGTCGGATTATCCGATTGAGCGGCTTGAAGCGGTTCTACGCTCCGATTCACCCAGCGGCTACGCCGCGTCCAAACCGCGATTCCGACTGCGACGGCATTGAACACAATCCAGCCCGCCTGCGAATGGAATCCGTATTCGGCGATCTCGGCGTAGCCCGCATTGCCAATCAGCACCAGCGCGGAGATGCGCACGGCATTCAGCGCGAACATGAGCGTCACGCCGAACGGAATCAGCAACAGCACACGCGGGAAGCGGTATTCCTTCCGAAAATACCAAAGCCACGCGATCATAAAGACAAGGATGAGGCTCATGCCCTCGAGACCTGAGCAAAACTCTAGGATCTCGACGGCAAAGCGCTGCGTGCCTACAACCCGCGTCGCCGGATTAGCGATCAAACCCGGCAGGAGCGGCCGCAATATGAACCGGACGAGTTCGAATGTTGCCGCCGCGGTCGACCGCCAAAGATCTTGGGTCAAGGGTATAGCCGCTGCAGCGGCCAGTGCGGCCGCGATCGAGTAAAACCAAATGTTGCCGAGCGCTCGCACGGCTTTCAGCCAGAGCGCCAGGGGCGCCATCGCGATGAAGGCGCTGAAAACCGCAACTGCGGCACAAGCCAGCCAAAGGCCAATGATGGCCGCGAACGGGATTGGCGGCGGAGTCGGCGGAAAGAGCTGTGAACTCAGCCACGCGAGGCACCCGATGAGCGCGAGGTGTGCGGCAATCCAGTCCGGCCGAAAGTACGTCGTCTGCGGCGTCAACAACCGCCACGGCTTACCACGGGCAAACGCGAATACAATCAACGCAGCCACGAGCGCCACGATGAATCGAAATCCGAAGTGCTGCGCGACGCGAAAGTGTTCGCCGCTACCCAGTGCCGCGTCAGCCCGCTCCAAGTCGACGAATTGGGTCAAAAAGAACTTTTCGACGAAGAACAAACCGCAGAGAATCGCCGCGCGCGCGGTCAATCCGAGATTGCCCGGAACTCTCCAATAGTTTGTCGACTCAGCGGGTTTCAAGCGATGCTAATCGCATTGCCGGCTGTCATACGCCGTTCCGCAAGCTCACGCTCGCCGCTCGCCGCTCGCCGCTCAAGTGACGCAAATACCATTCCATCGCCTCCGATAGTCCGTCGCTGATGACATGCGTGGGCTCATATCCCAACAGACGATTGGCTTTGCTGACGTCTGCGAGCGAATGGCGCACGTCGCCTGGCTGGAAATCGCGATAGATGGGCGTAAATTCCGCCAAATGTGCAAAGCGCGGAGCGAGCATGGCACGCAGATGCCCGAGTAGTTCGTTGAGCGAGGTTCGTTGTCCTACGGCAACGTTATACACCTGGTTCACTGCGGCGGGATCGGAGGCGGTTGCCGCCAAAAGATTCGCCTGCACGGCGTTGGCGACGTAACAAAAGTCCCTGCTGGTCTCGCCGTCGCCGTTGATGTAAACGGGCTGATTGTGAATCATCGCCGCGGTCCATTTAGGAATCACGGCCGCATAAGGCCCCTCGGGGTCTTGGCGGGCACCGAAGATGTTGAAATAGCGCAGGCCAATCGAGGAGAAACCGTAGGTGCTGGAAAAGACCTCGGCATACAGCTCGTTCGCAAGCTTGGTGACCGCATAAGGCGACAAGGGCTTGCCAATCAAGGATTCGACCTTGGGCAGGCCCGGATGATCGCCGTACGTGGACGAAGAAGCAGCATAGACAAACCGTTTCACGCCGGCTGAGCGCGAGGCTGTCAACATCTCAAGGAAGCCACTGATATTGACTGAATTCGTGGTGATTGGATCTTGGATCGAGCGCGGCACACTTCCGAG
>DATBAY010000545.1:0-3795 GCA_036271295.1 Lacipirellulaceae bacterium
GTTCCTGTAAGTAACAAAGTGTATTAGGAGAAGTGGTTATGTCACGGATTTCTCTACGGGGAGCTGTAGAATCGGCGCTCATGGTGGCGCTCGTTTTCGGAGTCGGGGCGATTGCTCAGGCTCAAAATGATCAACAACAAGATGAACACGTCGTCAGAATTGGTCACGCCGATGACCAAGGCCAACCCGACCTGCCGCCACCGGATGACAGCGTAGGGCCAGTAAGTGGTTTACCGCAAAACGGTGCAGCTCAAACTCGCGCACCGCAATATTGGATCGGTCTGCTGGGCGGCCCCATCCCGGCAGATCATATACTGCGAGCCCAAGTCGATTTGCCTGAGAACGAAGGGTTAATCGTGCAGAACGTGGTGCCGAATAGCCCCGCCGCGAAAGCGGGTCTGAAGCAATACGACATCCTGCTGAAGGCCAATGACAAAGAATTGCACGAGATGCAGGACCTCGTCGAATTGGTCGCCGCCGAAGGTCCCAATAAGGGCGAAATCAAGCTCGACGTGCTCCGCCGCGGCAAAACCGAAAATCTCACGATCACACCGGAGGAACGCCCCGCCAACGCGGCGATGCCACGCCCGAACATGTTCGGCGGCGGCTTTGGCGGCCAGCCGTTCGCTGATCCGAACGACATGCTGCAACAATTCCGCAACTTCGGACCCGGCGTGATTGTAGGCGGCGGCGGAAGCAATGGCGCTAGCTTTGGCAATGGCACTGGCTTTGCTTTCGGTAACGGCCTGGCCAACATGCCAAACGGCGTTTCCGTCAGCGTTCAAAAAGAAAACGATCAGCCTGCTCACATCACCGTGAAGCGCGGCAGCGACACCTGGAATATCGTTGGCGATGACCCCGAGTCGCTCAAGCAGCTTCCTGATGATCTGCGTCCGTTCGTCGAAAACATGGTTCATAACAACCATGTGAACATCCAGGTGCCAAAGATGAATCCAAACCTTGGCGGCCCGGGCGACAACGGCCAGATGCGCGACCAACTGCAGCGCATGGAGCAACAGCTCAATGAAATGCAGAAGCGTCTCAATGGTCCGAATCCGCCCTCGGCCGACAAGTCCAATGATCAAGCCGAGTCAAATAAGTAACGCTCCAATTCAGTTCACATAACAGTCAGTTTACGACGTCACACTGGGCCACTCACTTTCGTGAGCGGCCCAGTCTTTTGCGCGCAAGCTCGGTTTATTTCTTCGGCGATTCCAATACTTGCTTATCTCTGAGCAAGCGCTCGCGAAGCTTCTGGTAATCCAGCTTCTGTACCGGCACCCCCTCGTCCATTGCCAGCGAAGCCGCCGTTGCGGCCGACTGCCCTAAAATCATGAACACCGGTTCCATTCGAATCGAGCCATAAGCAATGTGCGTGCTGGAGAGGCAAACTGGCACCAGCAAGTTCTCACACTCCTCAGCCTTCGGCGTGATCGCGCGGTAACTGATCGGATATGGCTTAAACCCGCCCACCTGCACATCGCCTTCGTTCTGCACGTGGCCGTCGTCGGCTACGTATCGCTGGCAGTTGTGGCTATCCATGCCGTAAGCCCCCATCCCGATCGAGTCCTCCGCCACTTCCTTGCCGCGGCAATTGTGTTCCGTCATCACATAAGCGCCGATCATCCGGCGCGCTTCACGCACATACAACTGCGTCGGCCAATTGTCGTTATCCTGAAATTCATCTTTCGCCAATCCGAACCGCTTGAATTCGTCGCGAACTTTATTAGGAACGCGTGGATTATTGGCGAGCGTCCACAACAGCCCCTGCTGATACGAGCGATGATCGGCCGCGATCTTGTCGCGCGTGGCGTAATCGGCTTCGGGATATTCGTAGTTGCCGCCAATGTAGTCGGTTGAAAATGCGCCGTTGTTATTCGTATCCGTCTTGCGATTCGGCATCCACAGCAGATGCCAGGGTGCGCGTTCGTCGCCGGCTTCGAAATTGCGAAGTAATAATTCGTACCGCGCTTCGTCGTAATCGACGGGCTTCGACCAGTCGCGACGATTTTCCGGTACGTCTGTGGTGCACAAGCGGTAACAATACGCCTGCACCAGCTTGTCGCCGCTGCCCGCACTCGGCACGCTCTTCGATTGAATTCCCGGCAACAATCCCGACGTCGAATTTCCCGGCTTAACAAAAGGATCAACAACCTTCAAGAATCGGTGGTTCTTCTCATTGAGCTTCGGTTCAGCCCCGTCGAGCGTTTCACCGTACTCTGAATTTGCCTCGCGGCCGACATGATACGACACTCCGGCCGCCGCCATCAAATCTCCCTCGTAGCTGGCATCGATGAACATCCGAGCCGTGAATTTGCGACCAGACTCCATCGTGATCGAATCGATCCTCCCCTGTTTTTTGATGACTCCATGGCGCCGGTCGAGCCGCTCGTTGAGCAAAAGTTGCACTCGATCATGATCGCGTTCAAACATTTTCGCGAAGGCAAGATACGCCACGTGAGGTTCGAACGTCCACATCGTGTCGTCCGTTGCACTGTAATGTGGATTACGCGCGTTATATTCATCACGCTTTTCGCGCTGCCAAGAGCCATCGGAAGTATAGATGTCTCGGATCCGGCGGTAGAAGTCTCGTGCCAATCCACCGATCACTTGCTTGTTGCCGATATCGGTCGCTCCCAACCCACCCGTTGTCAGGCCCCCGACATGATTGGGCTCGAGGATGATTACCGTTTTGCCCATGGCGCTCGCTTGAATGGCAGCCGCGACGCCAGCCGACGTACCACCGTAGATAACGATGTCTGCCGTATCGGCATCGGCCACTCGAACGTGAACGGCTATGGTTAGCAGGACACTGAGAAATATAAGGCGGAAACCTTGCGTCATCGTAATTCGCTACTTTTCGAATACCCGTCGGCCTGTGCGCCCCAACAAATCGCAAATATCAGAACGCCGAGTGCGCTGCACACCACGAAGATCATGAAGCCCGCGTCCCAACCGTTAGTATCCACAATCTTACCGATTCCGAAACCGGAGAGCGCGGTGCTGAGGTAGCCAAAAATACTGTTGAGTCCGATCGCGGTTGCCGCGGCGCGCTTGGTGGCTAACTTCGCAGTGGCAGTTCCGATTAGACTTTGCGGTCCATAGATGCAGAAGCCCGCCAAGCACAATAAGATTGTGCTCGTTAACCAGGTTTGGTTGGGCAATTTCCAAAATAGGGCAAGCGCTATGGTGCAGCCAATCATGTAGAAGAAGCAGGCTCGCGCCGCTCGGCCGCCGAACACGCGGTCGGTGACCCACCCGCCGTACAGCATTCCCAGCAACCCTGCGCCTTCGTATGCGGCTACGATCCACGTTGCGTTGGAGAGATCGATGCCGCGCGATTCTTTTAAGAATGTCGGGCCCCAGTCGAGTATTCCGTAGCGAACGGCGTACACAAAGAAATTCGCAAACGATAGCAGCCAGATGTACGGATTCTCGAACACGAGGCGGCGCGTCGCGGCACTTAGCGGTTCGATTTCATCGTGCGCATGCGTGGTGCCTTCGACGGCTGGGAAACCGAGCGACTCGGGCGTATCGCGGAGAAAGATCAGGAGCCCGACCGAGACGATCAGCACGATTCCCGCGGGTACGAAGAAGCACAGTCGCCAATTGATCGGGGCTAAGTAACCGCAGAGGATGAAGATCAGCCCAGCGCCGAGCGAGTGAGAGCTGTTCCAAATTGCCATCTTGGTGGCGAACTCGCGCGGCGAGAACCAATGGGTCATCAGCCGCGCGCAGGGTGGAAAGCCGATCCCTTGAAACCAGCCGTTGATCATCCACAGTACGCCCAGCGCG
>DATBAY010000546.1:0-3904 GCA_036271295.1 Lacipirellulaceae bacterium
AGGGCAATCGTCGAACCGAGACTGCCAGCCGCAAGCGAACTAGCAAGCACGACGGCCTCGATCTTCAAGATTTGCGTCGTGGAAACGCCTCCCAATAAAGCCAGGATCAACATGAGCGGCAGGGCGGCGACAATCACGACAAGGACCGAAAGCATGCCGGCGAGCAGCTTTCCCAGCACCAGATCCGAGTTCGATAAGTTGGTGAGCAGAAGCAGATCGAGCGTTTTGCGATCTTTCTCTAGAGCCACGGCCGAGGCAACCAGGAGTGCGGCAAAAGGCATTGTCACGGCGAGCTGCAAGGGCGCCAGAATTTGAAGCGCGGCCGCTCCGAACCAAGCCAGGTCACCGACATTTTCGATCCGCTGCGATCCGACGAGGAGTTGCCACGCGGTCAACGTCAAAGCGAATAATGCTCCGCAAAAAAGCGTGCGCGCCGTGAAGAATGAAGGTCGCCGGGGCGCGACGGAAGCTTCGCGCGTAAACATTGGTCCAATCACGGCGCGATCCTGTTTAACTTTTCTGCGTAGGAAAGATGATAGGCCATGAATCGGTAGATAGGTGCTTCATGCCGATAGATTCGAGGAGACGATACGGCCCAGAACGAAATTCGCACAAAATCCGCTGGTGGATGTGGCCCCATGGGTGCCGCTCGTCCTGAAAATCTTTACAATCAATTGTAACTTGACGGTGGTCCGACTGGCCATCGATTAACGAACGCTTATTCTGTCTCTTCTGCTATCCAGGTGAGGATTAAACATGATCGATCCGTTTTGTCGCTTATCGGCCACGCGGTTTGTGGCCTCAATATCATTTCGCTTTGGGCTACTACTCGGAGCCGCCGCACTGTCGCTGGCCGCCGGCAAAACGGTCCAAGCTCAGATGACCACGCAGATGCTGATTGGAGATTCGGTATCTGAAATTGGTAATCGTTATGGCGATGTGGACGAAGCGATCAAGCGTTTTACGAATCATGACGTGCTCGCGGCACGGCAATTTCTGGACGCTGCTAAGAAGAAAGACCCGAATCTTCCGCCGGTTGATATGATGCTCGCGAAGATGTACTTCTTGGCCGGGAACGTTCAGGCAGGCCGCGTTTCTCTGGAAAAAACGGCCATGGAGAATCCGGAAGACCCGGAGGCGTATTTGATTTTGGCTGACCAGGCCATGCAACAAGGGCGTACGATCGACGCCGACGCTCTGTACGAAAAAGGGATGTCGATTGCCAATAAGTTCACCGGCAACGCTAAGCGGAAACGGAATTTCGAAATTCGTGCCCGTAGCGGGCGGGCCGGCGTGGCTCAACGACGTAAGAATTGGGATATGGCGATTGGTGACCTCAAAGCACTTCTGCAAGTGGACCCCGACAACGCCGCGGCTCACTATCGATTAGGCCAATGCATGTTTATGCAGAAGCAGTTCAAGGAAGGCGCAGCAGAGTTCGTGGCTGCCAAAAAAGCAGACAAGAACTTGCCAGAGCCGGCTGTCGCGGCCGCGCTGATGTACGACCAGTTGAAAATGAATAATGAAACACAACAAATGTTCGATCGCGCGATGCAGACGAGCAAAACGGACCCAGCCACACTGACCGCCTACGCGCAGTGGCTGATCAAGACCGGCGCCGTCGACAAGGCGGAAGGAATCTTGGCCGAGGCGCGGAAATCAAATGCAGGCAATTTGAATTTGTTGATCTTGAGTGGCGTAGCCGCCCACATGCAGAAGAAATTGAAGCCAGCCGAGGACTTCTTCGTGGAAGCTCTCGGAATTGCGCCGGCGAATGTCGACGTCATCAATCAACTGGCGTTGTTGTTGATCGAACAGCCGGGACAGCCGCAGCGTGATCGCGCGCTGCAATTCGCCACGATGTGTGCTCAACTAAACGCCCAGAGTCCGGACGCCCAAATCACCCTTGCGTGGGTCCTGTACCAGTTGGGACGCCAAGCGGATGCTGAAACCGCACTTCGGAGCGGTCTCCAACTAGGAAACCTCAGTCCGGATAGCAGTTATCTGGTGTCGAAGATTCTAGTCGACCAGAACAAAGGCGACACTGCGAAGCAAATCTTGGAGGCAGCCTTGGATAATGACAGTCCCGGGATTTTCATCTACCGGAAGGACGCTCAAACGTTACTCGATAGCCTGAAGAAGTAACTCGCAAAGCGCGCAAAAAAAGGTCATGGCAAGCCGATCCGTCGCCTTGCCATGACCTCTATCCTGAAGCAAAACACGGCGTGTTTTGCCCTCCCGTTATGCAATTGATATCGTCAGCGCAAGTGATTGTGCGACACCGAGAAAGCCAGCCTGGACCGAGAACGATCAAGTTTCACGCGGAGGCGCGCGGAATCTTGCTGATAGGTCCGATTATGCGGCCAAAAGCGCTCGTTTAGCGGCGCGGGGCGGGCGGCGGTACGGGGGCTCCCATGGGGAAGCCAGCGCCGGCTAATTCTAGTTCGTTTGGAATCTTGCCTAAGTGCTCGAATTGGGGCGGTTCGAAGGTCGCAGCGGCGGAGACCGGGTACGGATAGGCGCCGTACTGATTGGGGCCGCCAGGCGCTACATCGCTTTGGCAGCCACCATGCCCGTAATTGCTGGAGTGGCAGTTCTCTGGGTCCCGTGGAACGAAGTAATCCGTCAGTGGAGTCGCGAGCGCATTCGGTCCATACCAGGTACGAGCCCACATATAGCGAGTGTGGCCGTCGATGATGCAGCAACACGGGCCACAGGCCGAGCTTGTTGAGGGCACCTGAAAAACAAACGAGGCGACCAAAGGCGTGGCGAGTCCGATGAACCAGCGCAGATTGACGGCCATATTGCCTTCCGTGGGTTTGGCAGCTCGATTTCGAGCGATACCAAAACATGCCCCGCGGCCGTCCAATAGGCAAACACTATTTCAACAGAATTGCGCGCAATCTTGATACGCTGGTCGTCGCCTCCGGAATCGCCGGCAGACTTTCCGCCTGCAATGTGGACAGCCTTATCGCGCAGACTTCCGCGATTACTACAGCTTCTCAGGATTTAGTGGCGAGATTTACGCGATTCAAGCAGCGTTTGAACCGCGTTCTCCGCCGCCCTCGAGATTGAAGAGCGAAAAAATCTCTTCGCGAGTCAGCCCCGCGTTTGGCGCCGCGATATCGTCCGTAAAGACCGTGTTGAACAATTCGCGCTTTCGTTCGAGAATCTCCTGGATTCGCTGCTCGATGGTATCCAGAGTTACGAACCGGGTGACGGTGACCGATTGCTTGGCCCCGATTCGGTGCGCGCGATTAATGGCCTGGTCTTCGACCGCCGGATTCCACCAACGATCGAACAGGAACACGTAACTCGCGAACTGCAAATTCAGACCAACGCTTCCGGCGCCGTACGACATGAGGATTACGTGGCAGTTCGGATCGTCGCGAAACTTCTCGATTACGGAATCACGCTGTTTGCTTGCGATTTTGCCGTGGTACTCCACCGGGTGAAACCTCTCCAGCCGGGAATGCAACTCGCTGAGCGTTTGAACCCATTGACTGAACACGATCGCTTTCCGGCCGCTGGCTGCGCACTCCTCCAGATCGGATTCGAGGCGCTCAAATTTCGTGCTCGTGCCGGTGCCAGGATCGAAATTGCAAATCTGCTTCAGTCGTAGCACGAGTTCGAACACGTGCTGGATCGTCAGCTCCTGTTTGATTTCGCGGAGATGAATGATGCCCTCATCTTCGGCAAGGCGATAGGATTCGGCCTGCTCTGCGGAAAGCACCACGTTGGCATCGCGAAATAGTTTTGGCGGCAAATCCGTAAGAACTTCGTCTTTCGTTCGCCGCAGCACGAAATCGCTCACCGCTTTGCCCACGGCGCGCGGCTTCATCTTGGCGTCGATTTGGCCGGGCGCAACGAATTCGAATATGCCGCGCAGGTCATCGACACTGTT
>DATBAY010000547.1:0-9525 GCA_036271295.1 Lacipirellulaceae bacterium
GCCCTCCCTCATCCCTTTGAGTTCTTGAATCTACGGCTGCAAAATCACTTTCATCAATCCCGGCTCGTGTGCATAGAGCCGCTCGAACCACTGCGGTCCCTCGGCCAGCGGCGCCACCGCACTGATCAGCGGATCAACGCGAATCGCGCCACTAGCCACCAGTTCAATCGCCCGCCCGTATTCACCCGCCGAAGCACAGCTACCGACGAGCGTAATCTCGCGCGTGACCACCGCCTGCAACGGAAATGGCACCTCGGGCGAAAGGTTTCCCACCAGCCCCACGCGGCCGCCTCGGCGTACACAGCCGATCGCGGTCTCGAACGCCGCCGCATTACCCACGACTTCGACCGCCAAATCCACGCCTTCGCCGCCCGTGAGCTCCAGAATATGACTCACCGCATTCACACTTCGGCTATTCACCGTGGCAGAAGCCCCGAGCTCCTTCGCGAGCGCGAGCCGCCGGTCGTCCACGTCGATGGCGACCACTTCCTCGCAGCCTGCTTCGCGCAAGGCCTGAATTACGAGGAGCCCAATCATCCCGCTGCCAACGACCGCGGCCCGCTCGCCGGGCTGGATCGCCAGCCGCTTCACGGCATGCACCGCGACCGATACCGGCTCGATCATCGCCGCATGCTCGAGCGGCATCCCCGCCGGCAGCGTGTAAATAATGTGCTGCGGCACGACGACGAACTCGGCAAACGCCCCATGCTGCCGATAGTCGCCGCACGATACGCCGAGCACGCGGCGGTTCTCGCACAGATTAACGTTGCCCCGCCGGCACGCATCGCAACGGCCACAAGAAATCGTCGAATCGAACGTCACACGGTCGCCCACGCGGACGCGATCTACCGCCGAGCCAATTTCTTCCACAACACCCGCTGCTTCATGCCCCATGATGAGCGGCGGGATGCGTCGCCCGCTCGAGCCGTCGTAGCCATGTACATCGCTGCCACAAATGCCGCAGGCACCAACGCGCACGAGCACATCCGTCGCGCCCGCCGCCGGCCGGTCGGCCTCGGTGAATTCGAGTTCCCGATATTTTGTCAGTACCAAAGCCCGCATGACGACCGCCTAGAACCCCTGTCCCTTGGTTTTTGTGCGAACTTTCAACAAGTTGTGATTCGCGCACATAAAGAGTGTCGAGCCGTCCTCACCGAACGCGCAGTTAGCGATTGGATCATTGCCGGCGGAAATCAATCCGAGTTGTTTTCCTTTCGGCGTGAAGATCGCAAGCCCGCCGGGGATCGTCGCAAATAAGTTGCCGTGGGCGTCGATCTTCATTCCATCGCACGCTCCGGGGCCCGTCGCATTAGCTTTCTTCGCGTTGAAAAACTCACGCCCCTCGCCGAGCGTGCCATCCGCTCGGAGCGGATACGCCATGATCACTGGCCGGTCGCCATCGGAGTTGGCCACATACAGCGTTTTCTCATCCGGCGAGAGCGCAATCCCATTCGGGCGCGCGAGTTCTTTGGTGAGCAAACTCACCTCGCCGCTGGGGGCGATGCGGTACACGCCTTCGAATTCGAGTTCCTTGTGCGGATCATCGGGCCCTTTTTCCAGTCCATACGGCGGATCGGTGAAGAAGATCTCCCCGTGCGAATCAACGACCAAATCATTCGGACTATTAAATCGTTTACCATCGTATCGGTCGGCGAGCGATTTGTACTGCGGCTTCGGTGCGCCAAACGCCGTGATAAGCTGCGCGATTCTTCGATCTCCATGTTGGCACAGCACCAACTGGCCGTGGCGATCGACCGTGAGCGCGTTGGAGCCCGATTCGCCGCCGCGATGTTCGTCGCCCGTGTATCCCGACGGAGTGATAAACGTTCTGCAGCCGTGCTTTGCATCCCAGCGGATTATCGCATTGTGCGGAATATCCGAAAACAGCAAGAACGCGCCGTCGCGAATCCACACCGGGCCTTCGCTCCACGCGAAGCCTTCGCCGATCGTTTCAATCTTTTCATCAGAAGAGAGCAGGGCGTCGAGCGCCGGATCCAAACGCTCGATTTTGCCGATGGTGCGTGGCTCAGCGGCAGCGGCTTTGAATTGCCCAAAGGCCGCAAATCCAAGAAGAATTGCCATCGCCCCGCAGGGGCGCATCGATTGAAACGTGTGAATCATGGGACCGCCGAGCAGAAGGGTGATTCATATCTTCCGCAATGCGGAAGTCATGATACACGCGCGTCGGATGCGGTGCCACGCGTCGCGGCATCGAGTCTCGCAGAAACTCGTGCGGAGGCGTTACTGTATTTCGTTCCACTTAATGACTTTGACGCCGCCGAATGTGCCGCCGGCGCTTTTGATCGCCGTGATTTCACTTGGGCAAAGAGCGCGATTGTAGATGCGAACGTCGTCAATCTTGCCAGTGAAGTCGTAAGTGGTCTGACCGTTGCCGTGAGCGCCGATCACCGTTTTGCTCCCTTGGCCAGTGTAGACAATGCTCGTAGCTGTGCTCAGCTGCGCTTGTTGAACGGCGTCGACATAAAAGGTGAGCGTATTCGCATCGTCGTTAAATACGGCGGCGAAGTGATGCCAGCCGGCGCCGGTGTAACTTTGCGAGATGCCGGCACTGAGCCAGGTGGTGCCGTTGTAGAAAAACGCTTTGGCTGTGGTGCCTTCGTTGAGTCGTATGGCGAAGCAATTGCCGATGCTGACGAGTTCTGCGCCGCCGCTGTCTGGCGAAGTGAGATTGCCCCAAGCGGCGATCGTGGCATTGCGCGGCGAGCCCATGAGGCTGGTCACTTCTACATGGTTCGCCCCATTGAGCTGGATGCAGTTGCTGACTTTGCCCGTCGTCCAGGTGGGTGCTGTGCCGACGACGCTGCCGTTGAGACCCATGCCAGACGAATCGGCAGCGGTGGTGCCGCTGGTTTCGTCCATCTTCCAGTAGCCAACCAGGCCGTAGAGAGACTCGATTTCGACGGGGCACAGCTTGCGGTTGTAGACGCGGACATCGCGCAGCGCGCCGCTCCAATAGTTCGTGGTACCGGTCCGCACGCCAAACGAAAGAATGCCGGCCGCTTGTTTAGAGAGTGTATTCGGGTTCGTGCCCGAGCGCTCCAGTTGGCCGTTCACATAGATGGCGTAGCTGTTGTTGGTGGCATCGAACGTGGCCGCGACGTGGTACCAGGTGCCGACCGTCGTGAGTGGCGTGACGGTGCTGACAGTCGTAGCGCCGTCGGCGCCAAGATCGGCAACCACAAGGCCGTCGTTATCCTGGCGAATTTCCCAGTTGTCGCCGAGACCCATGATGCGGGCGGTCGCAGCCGGTTGGCCGGTGGAGCGCATCCAGAATGCGACCGTGCCCGAACTGGGCGGATCGAAGGGAACGTTGGTCGCCGCGATGCCGCCGGTACCATTGGTGAGCAGCGCGTTGTTGTTGCCGGTGCAATCGCTGGTCCAAGTAGCGCCGCCCGAGAGGGTGGCGTTGTAATTCATGCCCGAAGAATCGGCGGCGGCGGTGCCGGAGCCTTCGGAAAACGCCCAATAGCCGACCAGCCCGGCGCCGGCGGTGATTTCATTTGCGGTCAGCGGGCGATTGTAGACCCGCACGTCGCGAAGTTTGCCGTCGAACTGGTCGTCGCCGGATCGGCCGCCGATGTAGAGTGCTCGGGTGTCGGTGCCGATTGGGGCGGCTTTGGTTGCGGAAGTATCCAGCACGCCATTGATATAGATTTTGGCTGTCGTGCCATCCCATGTGACGGCGATGAAGTACCACTGGCCCGTGCTGAGCGTCGAGTTGCTTTTGATACCGGCAGTATCCGAATCGTTGAGACAGAACATTACTTTGCCGCCGGAGATGGCGAGGTTGTAATTGTTCGGCGTGCTTTCGCCCTTGCGGACGATCGTGTTCACGTTGCCGTCGGAGCCCGCCGTCCATGTGTCGCCATAGACCCAGGCAGAAATCGAGAGCATCGTGGTGGGTTGAAAGTCGCTGGTGCTGGTGATGGAGAAGTAATTGGTCGAGGCGTCGAAGTCGAACGCGCCCATGCCGCCGCAATCACTCGACCAGTGGGCGGTGCCGCCGAGCGTGGCATCGCGGTTGAAGACCGTCGAATCGTTCGCGGTGGTGCCACTGGTTTCGTTAAGGTTCCATTGGCCGACCAAGCCGTAAAGTCGGGCGACGTCGGTCGCACTGATCACATAGCTGTAAATCTGCACATCGTCGATCGTGCCGGTAAAGTCGCGGGTGGTGCCGGCGTTGCCGTGCCGGCCGATGACGGTGTTCGAGCCCAGGCCAGAGTACGAAATCGAGGACGTGGTCGTCGCCGAGGCGGCCAGCACGCCATCGACGTACAGCTTGAACGAGTCGTGCGGGTCGTCGAACGTGGCCGCGAAGTGATGCCAACCCGTGCCGGCGAACGTCTGGTCGAGATCGACTTCGACGTACGCCGAGCCGTTGTAGAAAACCGCTTTCGTGACGCCCGACTCATCGAGCCGCAGCGCGAAGTGATCGCCGAGGCTGACGATTTCGGCGCCGGCCGTGTCGGCGGCCGTGAGGTTGGCCCAGGCGGCCACGCTGATGTTGCGCGGATCGCCGAGCAGGCCGCTGGCTTGAATTTTCGTGTTCCCGTCGAACTTGAAGCCGTTATTGAGGACGGCTGCCTGCCAGCTGGTGGTACCGGTGACCGTGCCGGTGCGGGCGTTGCCCGAGGAGTCCGACGCCGAAGTGCCGCTCGTTTCATTGAGCTTCCAGTAGGCTTCGAGTTTGCCTTCGTCGCCGGTGGCCCACAGGACGATGCGTTGCAACATCGTGAGCGCGTTGGAGGTCATCGAACTCGTGTCAACTACGCCGCATTGCACGGGCATTTGGACGCGGCGGCCTGCGGCCGTGCTGTTGCTGTTGATCGTATTGGCAAGCGTTGCGCCCTGGTCAATTGCGATAAGCGTGTTGACGCCACCGATGGTGGCCAACACGGTCGCGCCGGATGCGGTTGTGCCGGCGGCGCGGGAGATCGTGTAGCTCGACGAGCCCAGAGAAAAAGTACCGGTCGAAAAACCGCTCGTGATGTAGTGCGAAGAGGTCGAGATCGAGATCGAGGAGCTCGTCGTGGCGGTGCCGTTGGAGGTGCAGATGCCGAGCTCGTCCGTCAGGCTGGCGAGCTCGTTGACGACACCGATTTGGCAGGCGCGAAGTTTATTCGAGACGTTCGTCGAAGAAACGTCGCCCGGAACGTACACGCAATCGTTGTTGGCGAAGGCGGTGTTGTAGTTGGTTTGGGTGTCGCCGTCCCAGAGCGTGTTGACGGTGTAGCCCGCCATCTGCAGCAGCGATTTCAGATTGGTTTCGCTCGTCGTGAGCGAGCCGTTGTTGGCGGTCAACATGACAAGGTTGATGCCGTAGGCGGTGCAAGTTGCCGACAGCGCGATGGCCAAACCTATGAGGGGGGCGATTAAACGACGAATCATCCGTCTTCACTCCGAGCGGGCACTTCAACGAACTACATCGAGCGGAAGCTGGAAACCCAGCATGAAACCGCTTCAAAATGCCGTGAAGCGCTTGGCTACTAGGAATTTAGGTTGAGCGGCTACGGCAATCGGAAGGGGGTCGAAAACGTGACGACGTAATGGACCACGCGCGAGCCGGATTTTAGGGCTGTGCAGATCATGCGGACTTTACGTGCAAGTGAAGTCAAATGGAGCGCTGGCGGCATGTAATGTGCGCGGAGAGAGATGGGGCATCCGCACCGTCGGTCATTGCACAAGTTTCGCAGAAACTTGCCTGCGTAAGGGCGGAGAGTGGTGCGCTGGAAAACGGGCGGCTAGAATCAACGACTCAGCCGAGCTGGGGTGGGCCGGCTGTTCAAATTGCGAACCTGTTGCTGGGGTATCCAAAAATGAATTCGGTTGGCATTCGGGGCGTGGGTGTTTGCGGTGCGATTAGCTATCGGTCATTAGCAGGCGCGCTTCTGTGCTGCCTAGCACTCGTATCTGGCGTATCGGCGGAGGTGAAAGTGTCCGATTTCGGCAAAACGGCGGATGGCAAAGAAGTCAAAGCGTTCACGATCACGAACAGCAAAGGCGTGAAAGTGAAGCTGCTTTCGCGCGGTGCGACGCTCGCCGAATGGCATGTGCCGGATAAGAACGGGAAGATGGATGACGTCGTGTTCGGTTTCGACAACGTGGCCGGCTACGAATCGAAAGATAACGGCTACTTCGGGGCAATCGCCGGGCGTGTGGCCAACCGGATTGCGAAGGGAAAGTTCAAGCTGGATGGCAAAGAGTACACACTCGCTA
Organism: Lacipirellulaceae bacterium; assembly: GCA_036271295.1. Lineage (GTDB taxonomy): Bacteria > Planctomycetota > Planctomycetia > Pirellulales > Lacipirellulaceae > JABDGM01. The sequence goes on from DATBAY010000547.1 coordinate 6,238, forward strand.
CAAATGATGGGCCAAATACCTTGCATGGCGGAGCGAAGCGCAGTTTCGACAAAGTGATTTGGGATGGCAGGCCGTTCAAAAATTCGCACGGCGAAGGCGTCGAATTCACGTACGTCAGCCCAGACGGCGAAGAGGGTTTTCCGGGCAAGCTGACGTGCCACGTGAAGTACACGCTCACGGATAAAGACGAGTTGCACATCGACTACGATGCGACCACCGACAAGGCGACGCCGATCAACGTCACGAATCACGCGTACTTCAATTTGTCTGGCGCCGGATCGCCGACGATTCTTGATCACGAGCTGATGATCGCGGCCGATCATTACACCCCGGTGGATGAGACGCTCATTCCCACGGGCGAGATCGCGCCGGTCGAGGGGACGCCGCTCGACTTCCGTAAATTCCATAAGATCGGCGAGCGAGTAAAGGAACTCGACGACAAGCCGGGCAAAGGGTACGACCACAACTTTGTGCTCAACAACCAGAGCGGTAAGATGGAGCTGGCAGCCAAGGTCAAGGATGAAAAATCGGGACGCGTGCTGACTGTCTCTACCACCGAGCCAGGCCTTCAGTTTTACTGCGGCAACTTTTTGAACGGTAAAGCGATCGGAAAGAGCGGCAAGCCGTACGAATATCGCAGCGGTTTGTGCCTGGAGACGCAGCATTATCCAGACTCGGTAAATCAGCTGAAGTTTCCTTCAACGATCCTCCGGCCAGGGCATACGTATAAACACTCGACGGTCTTTCAGATTACGACCGAGTGATGAGTTCGTAAGTTTGCAGCGAGATTAAGATTTTCCGGCGACGGCGCAAGCTGTCGCCATGAGGAGACATTCATGAATTCGAGTCGCCGCGAGTTTTTTAAGCGTTCCACGTTGTTCGGAGCGGCCGTTTCGCTGCCGCACGTTTGGGCGGAAGCGAAAAGCACGCCTGCTAAAGACAGTGACCAGCCGACGGTCGCGGCGATTGGCGTGGGTGGCAGTCGCGGCGCGTACTCGCAAGGTGGCGCGGACGCGCAGCGGGCAGCGGCGTTTGGGCGGTTGATTGCGGTGTGCGATGTCGACGTCGTGCATTGCGGCGAGTTCAACGCCAAATTCGATCACAAGCTGGCTATGTATGACGACTATCGCAAGATGTTCGAGAGAGAGAAGCCGGATATCGTGACAATCGGCACGCCCGATCACTGGCACGTACCGATCGCGATCGCTGCGCTGCACGCAGGGTGCGACGTGTACTGCGAGAAGCCGCTCACGCTGACGATCGCAGAGGGATTTCAGATTCGCAAAGCGGTGAAGGATACGAAGAAAGTTTTTCAGGTCGGTACGCAGCAGCGGAGCGAGAATGAGAATCGGTTCTTGAAAGCGATCGCGATCGTGAAGAGTGGTCGCCTTGGCAAGAAGGTGAATGCGCACGCGGCGATCGGCGGTGCGCCGGTGGGCGGGCCGTTCGAAACTACGAAGCCGGTTGAGGGTCTCAATTGGGACATGTGGGTCGGGCCCGCGCAACAAGCAGATTACTCGAAGGAGCGGCGCAAAGAGTTCCGCTGGTTCTTCGATTATTCCGGCGGCAAGATGACCGATTGGGGTGCGCATCACATTGATATTGCGCAGTGGGCACTGGGTTTTGATCATTCGGGGCCGGTGAAGGTTGGCGGCACGGGCGCTTTTCCGCCGAGCATTCCGGAGAAGTTCGATTGGGCCGCCTACTTCGACGGCAAGGCCAAGCTGCCGAATTCGTACGAGACGCCGACTGAGTTCAATCTCAACTTGGAGTACGCGAACGGCTCGGTGCTTAATGTCGTTAATGAGTACAAATCTGAAGACGGCAAAACGAATTTCCCGAACGGCATTTTGTTCGAGGGCGAAGACGGTCGCATCTTCGTGAATCGCGAAAAGCTGACCGGCAAGCCGATCGAAGACATGACCAAAGACGAGCAGCACAAGCTCGACGAGGAAGTAGTGAAGCTCTACGGCGGCCAGCCGGGCAATCACATGAAGAATTTTTTCGACTGCGTGAAGAGCCGCAAGACGCCGATTTCGGACGTGGAGACGCATCACCGCACGATGACGAGCTGCCACCTGTGCAATATTGCTTTGATGCTTGGGCACGATCTCAAGTGGGATCCGAAGAAGGAAACCTTTGAAGGAGACGAGCAGGCAACCGCGTTGATGACGCGGCCGCGGCGTGACAAGTACTCTTGGAAGGCGACGACCTGAACGCAGTTGAGGGAATTAATTAACCACGACGACACGACGAGCACGACGTTAATGAGAAATTAGTACATCAGAATGTTTTTCGTTTTGTCCGCCGTGTCGCCGTGGTGAATCTTCTTACCCGAAGGAAGAGGCCATGAAATCGATTCTCGCTTTGTTGAGCCTGACGTTCGTTTCAACGGTTGCTACGACCGCGATCGCTCAAGCGACACCGGATTTCGCTAAGCGGATCGAGAATTCGCCGCGGCACGGCGAGTGGGCAGATATCGAGTCGGCCGGTGGGCGGAAGGTGCACACGTGGGTCGTGTATCCGCAGGTCGATCACCCTGCGACCGTCGTATTGGTGATTCATGAGAACCGCGGACTAACGGATTGGGTTCGCGGCGCAGCCGATCAATTGGCGGAAGCTGGTTACGTTGCAGTCGCGCCGGATTTGTTGAGCGGTACGGCGCCCGGCGGCGGCAACACGCCGGAATATGGTAGCGAAGAGAAGGCCACCGCCGGCATTTACAAGCTGCCGCAGGACCAGGTGACGGCAGATTTGGATGCCGTGTACAAATACGCCAAGGGTTTGTCGGCGGGAAACAAAACGGTGGCGGTCGGCGGTTTTTGCTGGGGCGGGGGGCAAACGTTCCGATACGCGACGCACAATGCGAACATCGCCGCGGCATTCGTGTTCTACGGGCCGGCTCCCGAGAACGCAGATGACTACAAAAAGATCGCGGCGCCAGTTTACGGGTTTTACGGCGGGAAAGATTTCCGCATCTCTGGCGAAGTCCCTAATGTTGAAAAACGGATGAAGCAATTGGGCAAGGAATATGACCCCGTGATCTACGAAGGTGCGGGGCATGCTTTCATGCGATTAGGAGAGGTCGCAAAGGACGAATCCGATCCGAATCGCAAAGCCCACGACCAAGCCTGGGAACGCTGGAAAAAGCTCCTGGGGCAAACCAAATAGGCGCGATCGTCCGATCGAAACGCCAAGCTTAATGCGGCCGAGGATCGACGAACCGTGGGCTTTAACCCAATCCATCTATTTGTGATTGGAGCGATTGTCATCGCGCTCATCGCATTT
>DATBAY010000548.1:0-2795 GCA_036271295.1 Lacipirellulaceae bacterium
GGTGCTGGTAAACGCCGCAGTGGTTTTGTTTCTGATTTATCGAGTGCGACAAAAAGAGAACTAAACAGGACGAAGCAAAAACGCGTGAAAGCAATCAGAGTGAAAGAATTTGGTGGACCGGAAGTTCTTCGGTTGGAAGAAGTGCCGACGCCGCGACCCGGCCCCGGTCAGGTGCTCATGCGAATGCACGCGATCGGTATCAACCCGGTGGAGACTTATATTCGCGCGGGAACGTACGCGCGATTGCCAGAGTTGCCTTACACCCCGGGGAACGACGGCGCGGGCGTGGTCGAGCAGGCCGGCGCGGATGTGAGTGAGTTTAAAACCGGCGATCGTATTTATACCGCGGGATCGATCAGCGGAACGTATGCAGAGTTCGCATTGTGCAAAGCAGACCAAGTTCATCCGTTGCCGCCAAATGTTTCGTTCGCGCAAGGTGCGGCGATCGGGACGCCGTACGCGACGGCGTATCGCGGGTTGTTGCAGCGCGCCAATGCGAAGCCAGGTGAAACGGCTCTAGTGCATGGTGCGAGCGGCGGTGTCGGGACTGCAGCGGTGCAACTGGCCCGTGCTCATGGTCTGCGCGTGCTCGGAACGGCGGGCAGCGACGACGGAATCAAGCACGTACGCCAACAAGGTGCTCACGAGGCGTTCGATCATCGCGCGCCTGATCATTTTGAGCAGATAATGAAGGCGACCGGCGGGCACGGTGTTGATGTGATCGTGGAACTACTCGCGAACTTGAATCTCGGGAAGGACCTTACCATTCTCGCAAAAGGCGGGCGCGTCGTGATCATCGGCAGTCGCGGTCACGTGGAGATCAATCCGCGCGACACGATGCAGCGCGACGCCGATGTGCGCGGGATGATCTTGCCGAACACGCCGCCGGCAGAGCTGGCAAGCATTCACGCTGCGCTCGTGGCCAGTCTGGAAAACGGAACGTTGCATCCGGTGATCGGCAAAGAATTTCCGTTAGTTGAAGCGGCGGAGGCGCATCGAGCGGTGATGAAACCAGGAGCATTGGGAAAAATCGTGCTCGTGCCGCAAAAGCAGGAACGGAAAAGCTAATCAGGAAACCAGGAAAACCTAAACGAAGAAGAATGTCCTACGTTTACGGGGGCGTCGTTTGCAACCAAATATCGCGGACCATGGAGCTGATCTATTACGAAGCCTACATTGATCGACAAGATTGCCGAAGGGCGGGAGCGCTACCTCAAAAGCGGAGAGTGGGCGTCGGCTCTTGCGTCAACAACTGAGGCATTACTTCGAGAAATTTCCCGCCAGATAGGCAGCGCGCGTTCCCACCGGCGGAGCCACGTGAGCGTCGAAGACGCTTTTACGTGGCTACCCCGCATGGATTCGAACCATGAATAACGCCTCCAAAGGGCGCTGTGTTACCGTTACACCACGGGGTACCAGGATCTACGGTTTAGATTCGCAAATTTCGCCGCCGGCGCAATTTCCAAAGTGCATTCGGTAATGACTAAGACGCGGGTCTTTCAAATCGGCGATCCTGAGATCACGCTCTCTCGAACGCAAACGCCGAGCAACTCGCGGCCGAAATCACGGTTGAATGAATGGCGGTGCAGCCAGATCGTAGTTGTGCCGTGGCCAACGAGGCCGGTTATGGAGCGCACGACATTCCTCAAGAATTACCGCATCCGTCTTCAATATGACGGTACGCCGTACCAACCCTTTAGCGCCGGTCCCGCAACGAGCTACGAAGCCGTGGATGAGAGAACCGGGGAGCCAGTCTCTGTGACGCTGATCCCGGCAGTGAGTATCGAGCCGGGCGAGCGTGAGGGATTTGAAGAACATATATCGTCGGCGCAGAAGCTCCAGCATGCCAATATCGGCAGCGTCCGCGATTTTGGGCGCGAAGGAGACGATTACGTTTACGTGTCCGAGCGGCTTGCGGGTGAGACACTTGCGTCATGGGTACGCAGCCACGGACCGATGCCGGCTGACGCTGCACTACGAGTGGGCGAACAGATCGTGAGTGTGTTGTCCTCGGCCGGTTTTCACAAGCTCCCGTATCCGCCCATCCGGCCCTCGGACATCATGCTGGTGCCAGGGCAGACCGCTGAGGGCACTTGGCCGTTGGTGAAGGTCACCAACTTTGGCTTGCCGGCGCTCATGCCTCAGACCGAGCCTCAGGTAAGCAAATCAGATGTGCCTGGCAAACCCGCCAGCGACCAGAGCGTGAATGATCAACAATTCAGCGACCCGACGAATGATATCCGCCCGGAAATCTATTCACTCGGTGTGACCCTCTATTTTCTGCTGACCGGGATTGCGCTCTCAGCCGAGGCGCTCCAGCGCGGTCCAAAGTTTTCAGGGTTTCCAAAGCCTTTGCGAGGCTTGTTAGGCCGATTGTTGCATCGCGACCCCGATCAGCGTCCAAAGGATTTGCTCGTCGTTACGGAAATGATCCGCGAATCGCTTGGGAAAATTGAGCGCCGACGCACGCTATCCGATCGCTACGGTATCCCTCTTAGGACAAGCGTTCCGCGACCGAGGAAAGCGCGGCCGCGGCGGCTGGTGCGAACCGCGGCAGTAGTTGGCGTCCTGTTATTGCTGGCAGCGGCAATCGCGCCTCTGATCTTCCCGGACTCAATCGGCAAGTTGGTTCGTGGCATGCAAAAGCCAAAGCAAGTTGGCGTTCTGGTGGGTGTGCCGGACTCTTCACCGGGGGCAAGGCAGCCAGCGACTCAAGTCACTCGAAACACTTCGACAGCGCCTCCCGCCATTGTGTCATCGCAACCCGTGAATCCAACTGCCCCAACTGAAACTCC
>DATBAY010000549.1:0-3064 GCA_036271295.1 Lacipirellulaceae bacterium
ATTTTCTCGTCGGCATTGTCGACTGGAAGCGCCCTGCCGTCGGGCCCGAGCAGGCCTCGAACACTGCCATTCTGCTGAATCCCGCCGGGCTGCGAACTTTCACCTACGACAAGGTTCATCTCGTCCCCTTCGGCGAATTCGTTCCGTATCGCCGCTGGCTCACCTTCGCCGGCCGCCTTACCGCGGACCTCGCCGATTTCACTCCCGGCAAAACGTTCAGCATCGGAGAATTGCCCCAGGGAAAATTCGGGGTGTTCATCTGCTACGAGGCCATTTTTCCCGCGGAAGTCCGCGACTTCACCCGCAACGGCGCACAGCTCTTGATCAACGTTTCGAATGACGGTTGGTTCGGCAGGTCCTCCGCGCCCGCACAGCACTTGATGATGGCTCGCGTCCGCGCCGTCGAGAACCGCCGCTGGCTGCTGCGCGACACCAACAACGGCTTTACCGCCTCGATCGATCCCTACGGCCGCATCGTCGCCGAACTGCCTACTGACGTGCGTAGCGAGCTCGAAGCTCCCTACAATTTCCGCAGTGGCTTCACGCTGTACACGCGCTTCGGCGACTGGTTCGCCTGCCTCTGCATCCTCGCCTCGCTCGCCATCTTCATCGCCGCACTCCGCAATCGCACCTCGCAGCCGTCCGCCCCGTAGGGGCGCGCTTGACGCCCGCATCATCACCCTCGCCGCTGCTGATTTCGCCGTGCACTATAAATGAAGCCGTCGGGTGCCCCATCCTTTGCGCCCGTCAGGTAGTTGGCGCAAAGGGTGGGCCAGAGTCATTCGGTCATCCCGGGCGCGGCGTCCCCACGAAACGCGTCGAGCGATCTGCCTCTTCTCTCGCTTCCCGCATCGCATGCGCCGATTTCGTCGCTGCTTGTCGTGGCGGCGGGCTTCAGCCGGCCATCTTCATTTCGCCGCCGCCCCGTTCGTGCAGTACAATGTCATCGATCCAATAACATGCCCGAACACATAGAAGACCTTCAGCAGCGCTTCGCCGACCTCCAGAAACGCATCGAGCTCGTGCGAAGCTATCTTTGACGTTACTGTCGCCACCAGGCAGCTCGCGGCCTTCGAAGCAAAAACCAGCGATCCTAATTTCTGGAACGATCAGGAAAAGGCCCAGTCGCTCCTCCAGGAGCGCAAGCTGGTCGAGGACCGCGTAAACGCGGCGAAAACGCTCGACTCCAAAGTCGGCGACATCGACACCTACATCAACCTCGCTCGCGAAGAGTCCGACGACGCCACTCGCAACTCGCTACTCGAAGATCTCGCCAAGGAACTTGTCGCCGCCGATAAATTCGTCGCCGAGCTCGAAACGAAACTTCTTCTTGCCAAGGAGGAAGACCGCCTCAACGCCATCGTCACCATCAAGCCTGGCGCCGGCGGCACCGAATCGCAGGATTGGGCGGAGATGCTTCTTCGCATGTATCTCCGCTGGGCCGAAGAAAAAGGATTTCGCGCCACGATGCTCGATTCCACTCCCGGTGAAGAAGCCGGCATCAAGGCCGCCACCATTCAGATCGAAGGCGAAAACGCCTACGGTTTGTTGGCTGGCGAAAACGGCGTCCATCGCCTCGTGCGCATTTCTCCGTTCGACCAGGCTGCCCGCCGCCACACGTCGTTCGCCTCCGTTTTTGCCATTCCCGAAATCGACGACCGTATCGAAATCAATGTTCGCCCCGAAGACGTTCGTGTCGACACCTTCCGCGCCGGGGGAGCCGGCGGCCAGAACGTCAACAAAGTGGAAACCGCCATCCGCATGACCCACGTGCCCACCGGCATCGTCGTGCAATGCCAGAACGAGCGCAGCCAGCACAAGAATCGCGAAATCGCCTGGAAGCTTTTGCGGTCCCAGCTCTATGAAGTCGAACTCGAAAAACGCCGCGCCGCCGCCCGCAAGCTGGATGCATCCAAGCCGGAAATCAGCTTCGGCAGCCAGATCCGTTCTTACGTCATGCAGCCCTATCAGATGATCAAGGACCACCGCACCAAGGCCGAACGCGGCGACGTGCAAAAGGTACTGGATGGTGACATCGACTCGTTTATCCGCGCCTACCTTTTGTACCGCCGGGAAGCTGCCTAGTTTCCCTGTCCGCCACTTATGTGCAATGGAATGCTCCAGGTAGCAGTCCCACTAGTACTAGTGGCGCATTTCAACCCCGCTTTCGTTCATGTAACCCTTTGCCTAAAGCGTTCCAGTGCAATTCATTGACACCCCAAAGAGCCACATGCTAGCGTCGAGTGTTCCCAAATCCCCACGCTTAGGCGTTTGGTCCGATGATTGCCATCCATTCCGCCGGAGGACACTATTTTGGCGCACGATGAAAAGTATCTTTTTACCTCGGAATCGGTAACCGAGGGTCACCCCGACAAGATCGCCGATGCGATCTCCGATGCGGTTGTTGACACCGTTCTGAAGCACGACCCCCAGGGCCGCGTAGGTTGCGAAACCCTGATTTCGACCGGCCTCGTGGTCGTCGCCGGGGAAATCACCATCGAGCCTGAGTTCCGCGGTCATCTGGAATACGAAGCAATCGCCCGCCAGGTTCTTCGCGACGTGGGTTACACCCGCGCGAAGTACGGTTTTGATGCTGATACCTGCGGCATCATGTCCTGCGTGAAGCCTCAATCACCCGACATTGCCATGGGCGTGGACACCGGCGGCGCCGGCGACCAGGGCCTCATGTTCGGCTTCGCCTGCGACGAAACCCCTGAACTGATGCCCATGCCCATTCAGCTGGCCCATCAGCTCACTTTGAAGCTTTCCGAAGTCCGCAAGAAGAACGTGGTCGACTTCCTCCGTCCCGATGGAAAATCCCAGGTCACCATCGAATACATCGATGGCCGCCCGGCTCGCGTCGATGCCGTAGTCATCTCCACCCAGCACAGCGAGAAGGTCTCCCACGGCGACTTGAAAGACGCCATCGTCAAGGAAGTCATTAAGCCGGTCATCCCCGAGAAAATGTTCGACAAGAACACCAAGGTCTTCGTCAACCCCACTGGACGCTTCGTTATTGGCGGCCCCATGGGTGACGTCGGCCTTACCGGCCGCAAGATCATCG
>DATBAY010000550.1:0-4991 GCA_036271295.1 Lacipirellulaceae bacterium
TGGCGAAGGCTGGCACAACAATCACCACGCCGACCCGCGCTCGGCCGCCCATGGCCACCGCTGGTGGGAATTCGATGTCACCTACCGCATGATCTGCCTCGGCGAACGACTCGGCCTGGCTTGGGATGTGGTGCGGCCGAACGAATCGCTCCTCAGCCGCCGTAAAAAAGTCGTGCGCAGTATTCCTCGCTGAGGATTTGACTCCGTCGCACTTCAATTCTTTTTGACAGGATTACAGGATCAACAGGATTCCGATTTCAATTCCCCGAATTATCCGGTCCATCTTGTAAATCCTGTCAAAGTAATTCTTTTCCGAGGGCTTCTAAGGCACCGTCTGAAATTCGATGCACTCTGGCGACGGCGAGTTGACGATCTTCTCGTCAAACGACAACCGGCCCGACTCCTCATCAATCCGAAACACGGCGATCGTGTTCGAATCCCGCCCCGCCGCGAGCAGCCACTTGCCGCTTGGCGAGATATTGAAGCTTCGCGGATGGGCGCCCCGAACGGGCTCGCGCTCGACGAGCGTCAACTTCCCCGTGGCCGGGTCGATCCGATAACCGGCCACGACATCCAACCCGCGTATCGACATGTAAAGAAACTCGCCGCTCGGGTGGATATAGAGTTCGGCAGCCGTGCACGAGTTCTTCTGCAACTCCTTCGGCAGCCCATCCGTATTTTGAATCGCTTTCAGCGCGCCCGTCGACGCATCGTAATCAAACGCCGTCACGTCGTTTCCTAGCTCATTCGCCACATACGCGAACTTGCCATTCGGATGAAACGCCAGATGCCGCGGCCCGTTGCCGGCCGGCACTTCGCCATACCCGTGCGCCTTCAGCGTTCCATCGCCCAGGTTCATCTCGTAAATGACAATGCGATCCGTCCCCAAATCCGGCACAAATAGAAAGCGGTTCGCCGGATCGGTTCCCACCTGATGCGGATGCGGCCCCTCCTGTCGTTCGTGACTCGGCCCAGTTCCCGAATGCCGCACCAATGCCGACCGCGGCTCGATGTGCCCATCTTCTGCCAGCGGAAACGCCGCCACCGTCCCCGTGCCGTACTGGGCCGTGAACAAACATCGCCCTGTTCGATCGGTAGCCAGGTGACAGGCGCCGCCATCCCCAATCGGCTCACTATTGAGAAACTTCAGCGAGCTGCGATCCTCCGAAATCTCAAACGCCGCCACGCCCGGCTTGCCATCCTTAAGCCGGCACGCCGCGTACATTCGCTTGCCATCTGGCCGCAAGGCTAAAAACTCCGGCCCACCAATTTCGGCCGCCAACTTCGGCGTGGTCAGCTTGCCCGTCGCGTCATCCAGGTCTGCGCGATAAATGCCGTCACGCTCCCCAATCGCCGGCCGCTCCATGCCGATCCACACGACCGTTTGTTTCGCGCTAGATGATTCGCTCACAGCCATCGCCAATAAAACCCAACACGCAACCAAAATCCGCCGCATGAACAACTGCCTCCACGCTGTAAGTCACTCGAGTCGTTTAGCATAACAGCGCCGCCGCCAGCATGCTGGTGCCTTCCTGCCGCGCGAGGACGCATTTCTGTACAATTGCTGAACCCAACGCAATCGGCATAGTGAATCGAGGTCCTGAGTGACGTGCATACATACCTTGACGATTGTGCAACTGCGCTTGCGAACAATCATCAAAGAAATCCTTCCGGTCCCCTCCCCTCGAAGGGGAAGGTTAGGGAGGGGTGAGAATTAATGACAGTCTCAATCCCCACGCAAATGCGCGCTGTTCTGCTCGAAGCGTATCACGCCAACCTCACGGATGCGATTCGCAGCTTGAAAGTGGTCGAGCGCCCCGTCCCCACGCCGCGCCGCAGCCAGATCCTCATCCGTATCGAAGCCGCGCCGTGCAACCCCTCCGACCTGCTTCTACTCCAAGGCCAGTACGGCACACCCAAAACATTACCCACGGTGCCCGGTTGGGAAGGAGCCGGCACCGTCGTCGCCAGCGGCGGTGGCTTGTTCTCGCGCTGGCTTGTCGGCAAACGAATCGCCTGCGCACTGCCTCACGACCGCGATGGCACCTGGGCCGAGTATTTCGTCGCCGACGCGAAGGATTGCATCCCCGTGAAAGCTGCACTCCCCATCGAGCAAGCCGCGACGTTCATCGTGAACCCGCTCACCGCCGTCGCTCTGCTCGAAACAGCTCGTAACGCCGGCCACCGCGCGGCGGTCCACTCCGTCGCCTGCAGTCAACTCGGCCGCATGATCCTTGCCATCGCCGCCGACATGAACTACCCCGTCGTCCACATGGCTCGGCGCGAGGAACAAGTTGAAATGCTCAAATCACTCGGCGCCGAACACGTGCTCAATTCCTCGCACGAAAACTTCGCCGACGAACTGAAGCAACTCGCCAAACGTCTCGATGCCACCGCCGTCTTCGAAGCCATCGCCGGCGAGATGACCGGCACGGTCCTCAACGCGATGCCGCCAAAGACCACAACCTATCTCTACGGCGCACTTTCCGAAGAACCCTGCGCAAACCTCGACCCCATCGAAGTCATATTCCACGAGAAAACGCTCACCGGTTTCTACCTCGGCAACTGGCTCCGCGACCGCGGCCTCATCGGCCTGTTCCGCACCGTGTCGCGCGTGCAGAAGTTGCTCATCGAGCGACGCATCGAGACAACGATTCAGCGCAAACTCTCGCTTGCCGAAGTCGTCGACGGCCTCCTGCACTACGTCTCCCACATGACCGACGGCAAAGTCCTCATTATGCCGCAGCGCAAGTAGTTGGCTGAAAGAACACCTCGTGATGACCGCCAACTCAACCACCTCGTCGGACTCGCTCGACCTCATCGCCACCGCCGCGTCTGGCACCGAAGCCGTCGTCAAACGCGAACTGGCCGCGCTCGGCTACACAGCTCGCACCACCACGCCCGGCCGCCTGCTTTTCCCGGGCGACATGAGCGCCATCTGCCGCACGAATCTGTGGCTCCGCGCCGGCGAACGCATCCTCATCCAAATGGCGACATTCTCCGCCACTGATTTCGGAGTCCTCTTCGATGCCACCGCCGCTGTCCCCTGGGAACGCTGGCTCCCGCGCGACGCCGAGTTCCCTGTCACCGGGCGCTCACACCACTCGCAACTTTCGAGCGTCCCCGCCTGCCAGAAGATCGTGAAGCGCGCCATCGTCGAACGCCTCCGCAACGCCCACCATACGGAAACGCTCCCCGAAACGGGCCCGCGCTGCGCGATCGAAATCAGCCTCCGCGATGACGTCGCCTCACTCACGCTCGATACCACGGGCATCGGCCTCCACAAACGCGGCTACCGCCGCCTCGTCGGCGAAGCCCAACTCCGCGAAACCCTCGCCGCGGTGCTTATCCAACTCAGCTACTGGCGTCCCGGCCGCGTGCTCGTCGACCCATTCTGCGGCACCGGCACGATACCGATCGAAGCCGCTCTCATTGGCCGCAACATCGCCCCCGGCCTGCGACGCGATTTCACCTTCGAGTCCTGGCCGACCTTCGATTGTCTCTTGCTGCAACAAGCGCGCGCTGAAGCGCGGGCCGCCATAAAGCCACCGCTCGAAGAACGCATCATTGGCTACGACATCGCCCCCGAAGCCCTCAGCCTTGCTCGCTACCACGCCGAGCAAGCCGGTGTCGCCGAAGACATCCATTGGCAAGAACGCGCCTTCAGCGAACTCCGAGCCAAAGCCGAGTACGGCTGCATTATCACCAATCCGCCTTACGGCGAACGTCTCAGCACCGACGCCGAAATCGAACAACTCTACCGCACTTTCCCGCTCGTCCTGCGACGCCTTCCCACCTGGTCGCACTACATCCTCTCCTCGCGCCCCGATCTCGAAGCGCTCGTCGGCCAGACCGCCGACCGCCGCCGCAAGCTTTATAACGGCCCGCTCGAATGCACCTATTACCAGTTTTACGGCCCGCGGCCGCCGCGCGACTACGAAAATAACGAGGCTGCTCTTAGAGGGCAGGCGGAAACAACAGACGCAGATACGAAGAACAATACGGATCGGCTCCCTCCCCTCGGCGGGGAGGGCAGGGGAGGGGGGAATGAACCACCAACCGAGCCACTCATCCAAAAAAACCCACCTTCGCTTCCCACCCCCGCCTTCGGCGGCCTCCAATCCTCCGCCACGCGCCAAGCCGAAGAATTCGCCAACCGTCTCCGCAATCGCGCCCGACACTTCCGCCGCTGGCCCACCAAGCGCGGCATCACCTGCTACCGCCTCTACGAACGCGACGTCCCCGACGTCCCGCTCATCGTCGATCGCTACGAAAACGCCCTCCACATCGCCGAGTACGTGCGCCCCCACGATCGCTCAACGGCCCAGCACGCCGATTGGCTCGACCTCATGGCCCGCACCGCGACCAAAACACTCGAAGTGCCGCGCGAGCTGGTGTTCATGAAACACCGCGACCGCCAGCGCGGCGACGATCAGTACATCCGCGTCGATAACCGCGAAGCGCGCTTCACCGTTCAAGAAGCTGGCCTGAAATTCATCGTCAACCTCTCCGACTACATCGACACCGGCCTCTTCTTAGACCACCGCCTCACGCGGCAAATGGTTCGCGAAGCGGCCGTCGGCAAACGCTTCTTGAATCTGTTCGCCTACACCGGCTCCTTCAGCGTTTACGCCGCCGCGGGCGGCGCGGCATCGACAACGACGGTCGACAAGTCCGCAACCTACATCGATTGGTCGCGCGAAAACCTGCAGCTCAACGGCTTCAACGATCCGCCGCACGAATTAGTCCGCAGCGACATCCGCGACTTCATCAACTCGCTTCGCCCGAGCGACACGTGGGATGTCGCCATCGTCGACCCGCCCACATTCTCAAATACGAAGGGCTCGGAGATCGACTGGGACGTCCAACTCGACCACGGCGAACTCCTGCGCCGCCTCGCCCCGCACATCACCGCCGGCGGAACCGTCTTCTTCAGCACCAACTTCCGCCGCTTCAAACTCGACGAGCCCGCGCTCACCGATTACCAAGTT
>DATBAY010000551.1:0-4161 GCA_036271295.1 Lacipirellulaceae bacterium
CGGTGCCTCTTGCTCCGGGCAAAATCATTCGGGAAATGCCGTTTCTCAGAACGAGCTCATGAAAGTTGATCAGCAATCCGATCGGAAATGCTAACTCTGTTTCGCGACAGCTTTCGGAGTGCGCACGCGTCCCCGCGTCGCTTTTTGGGGCAGCCTCGAAGTCTCAGCATCAGTCGAGTTAGAAATCGTCGGGCATGTTGATCCGATCAATTTTGAATGAGTACACTGATTTCACAAAGCCGGACCGCGCATTCGTCTCAAACCAGAAGCCGAGCACCATGGATACTGACTCGCTACGGAAACCAAGCCGTGCCTCACCGGGTTTCGATGCACATAGTTCAATCGCGCAAGCCACGATTTCTCGAACGTCAGTCGACTATCCCAAAATTCATACATCACCCGCCGACCGGGGGTGAGATCGAGACGGGTTGAGGCGTATCGCCAGTTCTCGGCGCAAATGTTTCACGAAATCGCGATGCGCTCTCGCCGTGTTCTCGAAACTCATCACCAAATGATAGTGATTCGCGAAGAAGGCCCACGCCTGCAGAATCAGCACGTAGTTTTGCGCCAGTTCGAAAGTTGTATTGCGCAAAAGAGTTAGTTTTGCGCTGGAATCAAATAGCGGTTTTCGATGCAACGTTGCCGCTGTAATGATGTAAGTGCCACGCGGCGTAAAGGAGTGCGGCGGCGCATGCGGCCAACTCTCGCGGATGCGAAAATCTCTACCACACTGACCTTCAAGGGGGAAAGTCTTTCGTCCGAAAAGCGATGCGAGGACGCATCGCACTCCTAAAGCACTTTGTGCGAAACCGTTAAAAACCTTCGCTATCTTCGCCTGCCTTATATTACTCCTTACTGCGAACGGCTTTGAACGTGCCGTGCTTTGAGGGTCGCTCCCCGACAAGCGGCGCGAATTCCACCTCGCCGGTGATCGAGTCTGCCGTTTCGAATTTGCCTTTGAACGCCAACGTTCCTGCGTCGCGGCCCACGTTGCCGAGCGGAAATTCCACCGCGCCCGAAAACGTCACCGAGTTTTGGTCTGCTGGCGTCCACTTCGCTTCCGAAGGTTTCGCGGGGCCCCAGCGACTCAACATTGGATCCATCAGCAGGAAAGTGCCTTTTCCGTCGCCTTGAGCCTCGAAGCGCAACGAACGCTTGTTCCCGTCCGCGAAATTAATCTCCACATTCCATCTGCCGATCATATTTGAAGATTGTCCCTGAGCCAGGGCGCCACAAAACATTTGAGCGATCAAGATGACAATCAAGGCACGTGTTGCTCGCACGTCTTTTCGTAATCCCGGTTTCGTTTCAGCGCAAGGGGCGAGCGCACGCTTCCCTGTAGCCGCGTGTCGCTGACCGCGGCGAATTTGTGACAAAACGCACCAATCTGCCGGGGTCAGCGACCCCGGCTACAGCTATCCACTTCTCACTCCTCCCCAATCACCCGCCTTCGCGCAAGGCTACTGCGGGCAAGCCGCGAATCAGGCGCTCACGGCCGGGGATGCGGAGTCGGCCGAGGCCTTGGTATTGCCCTGGGCGTCGGTGTGGTCGTTGGCGTCGGAGTAGGCGACGGTGAAGGAGTCGTCGTAGGTGTAACCGTCGCCGTAGGGGTAGCCGTGGCTGTGGCTGTTGCTGTTGCCGTGGCTGTGGCTGTTGCCGTTGCCGTCGCTGTAGGCGTAGGTGTTCCAGGCGCGCATGGCGTCACCGTCGCTGTAGGCGTAGGCGTTGGTGGCGGCGGCGTTGGTGGCGGCGTTCCTACAGCCGTCGCGATATTGACCCGGCCCCAGCCATAAACGTTATTGGGCGGGCCCGCCGTGCCACAAGCGGTTGAAGAGATAAAGACAGCCGAGTTATCCAAGGCGTCGCGACTTGGCTGGATCTGGTTCTGCAAGCTGGGAATAGCCGACCACAACAACGCCATGGCACCAGCAATATGCGGAGTCGCCATGGATGTGCCGCTGGCAGTCGTATAACAACTGTCGCAGGTATTGTCGCATGAGCGAGTGCCTGTGCCCGGAGCCGTGATATCCGGCTTTGTACGATTGCTTCCATCTCTTGTGACCGGGCCGCGGCTGCTAAAGCCAGCAATCGTATCCGTGCCGGTGTTCAAAGCTCCGACCGTATAGGAAGCAGCATAAAATGACGGCGGATCTGATACCGTGGAACAACCGGAGCCCGAGTTGCCCGCAGCTACCACCATTTGGATACCAGCAGCTTCTTGAGCTTCAACAGCAGCCTGCAACTCGTCGCCGACAATGCAACCCTCCGAAGCCGGGCAACCCCAGGAGTTAGTCGTTATATCAGGCGCCAGGGCGGGGTCGCCTTCGTTGGGCGTGCAGCCGAGCGGGTAAGGCGCCAGGAAAAATTCCATGCACTCGATGTATCTGGCCGGGGTGCCATTGCCCTGGTCCAGGTTACGGCAACCGATCCACTTCGCACCGGGAGCCATTCCAATCTGGTTGGTGCCGCCATCGTCGCCAATTGCCGTGCCAATGGTGTGACTTCCGTGGAAGAAATCATCGCAAGGCTCAGGTGAATCGTTCCCGCACGGGTTGCCGACGCTGTCATGGATGGAGTCATGCCAGTTAAAGTTGTGATTGGCGTTTTGTCCGTCCCAACCGCGGTAGTGCGGCTTGAGCGCGTTATGTGTCCAGCGAATCCCGGTATCGGCGCCCGCAATAACAATAGTCTCGCCGCGAAATCCGAGTGCCCAGACATCGGGCGCATGGGTATAAGTAATCCCCGGCTCGATCGTCGCCGGCGCTCCGGGTTGCAAAGGCGATTCCTCGATGGGGCCTCGTTGAGGAAGATCATTGTGAATAATCGGGTTGCCTGTCACATGCGCCACGTCCGGACGGGCAGCCAGCATTTCAGCGAGCTGGCGGTCTCCTTTCACCAAAATTACATTAACGAGATAGAAAGATTGATGCTCGATGTTGCGGTCCTGCAGCAACTGCAGGATAGGCCCCTGTGTGGTTTGCGCTTTGTCCAGCAGGGTTTGATAAACGAACCGGCCCTTTTCGGTCTTGGTTGGCAAATTAGCTGCCGGACTTAGGTCAGCCTGATCTGCAAGCACCACAAAAAATTCAGCATGCTGTCCGTTGGCAGTGTGTTCCATTACCCACGGCGCGATCTTTTGGTGGAACGGTCGCCCCGGCGACTCCTCAACGCGTTGACCCATCGCCTCGCCGCGGCGAGTCGATCCACCTGCGTCGGAAGAAGCGACAGCAGCAACGAGTGCTACCGCAGCTGCCACCAGGAACAATGAACAAAAAATACGCCGCCACGACGACGGTACGGATGTGCGATGTGAATCTGAGTCTTTAATCATAGGATTGCCGGTACGTTGTTGTTTGTTTGACCGCGAATGAATCGAGAGACGACGCTTTTAATCAAAGCGCGTTGTCGTGTCAATATTTTCCAGGAAGTTTTGTTTTGGTTGCGATTGCGTGTTGAATTCACCATCCGTTTGGGTTGCCGTGCTGGAATTGGAGAATCCTCGAAGAAAATGACGCGAAATAGCAAAAATGGAGGGCGAAGCTCTGCGACGCCAAGGTGCCTGGGGTCATCGAGAGCGCCTTTCCGGATTCGGGCCAACAGAACGAAACGAAGGTAGCAAAGGGATTGTTTTGAGGCTGAAAATTTGACCTTCGTTCTGTTAGTTGCCTCCTGTAACAACCCTTCCGGGATGTTGCCTGCGCAACCGCGCTGTAGCGGCAGGCGTGTCGCCTGCGAACTCTAAGTCGTTTGCAGCGAATACGGCTGCCTCTACAATCCCGAGAATGATTAAGGATCGCCCGCATCGACTCGATTTGATCTACATCAACCAACCACTCTACTTCGTAACTTTTACTACGCGTGATCGCAGAGCTATTCCCTCCATAGATGACGCTCAGCTTGCTCTACAGCGATACGCTCGTTGCGGGATTGACAAGTTTAATGTCGCGCTGGGGCGTTACGTGATCATGCCCGATCACGTTCACTTGTTTGTTCGCGGCGGTCGAAATTTCGCGCTGTCTGCCTGGATTGGTGGTTTAAAGCGTGCCATGTCTGTCGCGCTGAAGTCTCCACGACTTTGGCAGCCTGGATTCTTTGATCACATTCTGCGGAGCGACGAAAGCTACGCGGAGAAATGGAACTACGTTCGCGATAATCCGGTTC
>DATBAY010000552.1:0-6290 GCA_036271295.1 Lacipirellulaceae bacterium
TCCCGGACAACTCGGTGGCGCCTTCCAGAATATGGTGCTCTCGGCCAATATCGGCGGCGAGTTCTACAACTTCGGCGAACGAGGTTTGGCGGCAGGCTACGTCTCGAAGAAATACCTGTTGGCTTCATCTCCGGCGCTTAACACGGCTGCGCCCGAGCCGACGTCAGCATTCTTGGCGATCGCCGCGCTGTGTGGCAGCGGACTGCTAACGGGCCGCAAACGGAAGTAAAAAAAGAGTGGGGGGCTTCTCCGCGGCCGGCGTCGCCCATGGCGATCGATCGGCTTCGAAGACGCCCCCCACTTGCGCGGAAGTCGTTTCTTCAGCTTGGCGTGGCTCACCACTGCCACTGGATGCTGGCGTCGATGCCGTGCGCCACGAGCTGCGTGCCGTGGAAGCCCGGGAACGCCGGATCCGCACCGCCACCAGGTTGGACTGGCGGAATGTTGGCAGGATCCACGGCCAAGTTATTCGGCAGCGTCTGGGCGGCGCGGAGCACGTCCGGCCAGATGATGCAATCGTAGCCGGCATGAACCGAGCAGCACTTGGTGAGGCAGCAGCCGATGCCCGCCTTGAATTCCGGAATCACGGCGAAGTCGGTGTCGCGGTAGTGACCGATGTTCGTCGCCGACGAGGTCAGCAAACCGCCCTGATTTGTCGCGATGCCGCCGCCAGGAACGTCGGTAATCGTCTGGCCGTTGATCGTAACGCTACGAACATTCTGGCCTAAGCCGACTTTCGCCATGCCGTCGACCCAAAAGCAGTTGCGTTGCTTATAGCATTGCAAACCGATTTCGCCGCCGTTGAAATCGTTGCGGGTGCGGAAGCTATCTTGGACGTTGATGGTCGTGCCCAGCACCGCGGCGCCCGAACCATTCGGTGGGATCACGGTCAGGTTCTCAATGACCGTCAGGTCCGAATCGAAGCGGTAGAAGCGATAGCCACCGATGACCGACAAATTCGACGATTGGCAGCAATCGCAGCAACGCCAGATGCTCTTGTTGAACGTGGCGCCGGCGCCTTCGAAATCGTCGCCCGAGTGGATCGAAGTGGTGCCGTTCAAACCGCCGGGCACCGAGACGAGCTGGGCGTCTGGTGCAGCGGCAGCCGTATTGAAGAAGGGACGACTGGTGATGATCGAAGGATCTTGCGGCGAGGTGAAGTTGTAATCGTCATTTCCCAGGTTGAAATAATCGAATCCCAAGCCGCAATCGTGGCAGCAATCGAGCCAGAAGCCACCGCTCAAGCGGAAGCCGCTGCGCCAATCGCCGTTCACACTGTCGCCACCCGAGATGACCGTGGCGTTCGGATCGGCGAGGCTACCTTGGTTCACATTCGGCGGCGTCGTAGCGCCGACCGGAGTCGATGTCACGAGGGGCGGAAGATTGGTGCCGCTTAGGCGCCAGATCAAATACTCTGCGTTGATCCAGCCATCGCACGAACTGTGGCAGTTGCCGTTGTCGCATTGGTTGCAGCCATCGTTTTGCATGCAGCCAGCGCCGTCGCCGTAGCATTGATAGTCGCCGTAGCCGTAGCTGCACTGCGGGCCGCATTCGCAACCCGCGGGGTTTACGTTCCCATCGCTGATGACGGAGCCACCGCCGCCACCGTATTGGTCACTAACCATTTGTTGCGCCGTAGCGCGATTGGCCTGAACCACACTGGCCCAGGCACATAACAAGCCGAGCGCGGCAGCACGGCGGGACCGGCTGCCCAGAAAGCACGAGGTCATGATTTTCTCCCCTTGGCGCGATCAGAAGAGTCTGGATCTGGATCGCAACGGATAAGTGGTGCGGCAGATGACGGTCGTACCGCTCCTGCCAGAAGTTCGTATCGGCGAGTCAGTAGGGGTCAGTGAGATGAAAGGGCCGCTAGCAACGGCCAGAAAAGGCCTGCAAACACCGATTGTTGGCAAGCTTTGCCGAAGGCGCGGAGAGTGCCGCTAGCAGGCGACGGATTGGACGCGCGAGGCGATTCTACGAAAAGCGTCGACGCCGCAACCGCGAGAGAATAACTGCAACGACGGTTAGCGAAACCGCCGCTGGCTCGGGCGTGGAGATCGCGGAACCCAAGCTCGAACCGCTGCCCACGGCGGTGCCGAATTTAGAACGCCAGAAGTCGTAGTCGCCCGCGTCGACCGTGCCATTCGCGTTGCCATCGGCGCCACTTCCGTGCGCGGAAACACTTTGATTGAGTGTATCACGCCAAGCAACGTAGTCGGCCGCATCGACCACGTGGTTACCATTGTAGTCGCCAGTGGGCGAAGGCGTCGAAAGATTCACGGAGCCCGAGTTGCCCAAAAGATTCGTAGGAGAATTCACGCCGGAGCTGATGTTCGGCAGGCCAGGCGGGGCACCGACGGCGCCGGCATCCGTCAGCGAATTGATTCCATTCCTTGGAAGCGAAGCGCCGGTAAACGACATCGAGTCGCCGGAGCCCGAGAATGTGAATGTCAGGTTTGTAGCATTAGGATTGAAAAATGAACCGCTGATCGCCGTCGAGCTTTGGCTAAATGTAAAATCAGGGGTCACGCTACCGGGTAACGAGCCGAAACCGGTCGTCGCAATAAGCAGCGATCCCGGTGTGTTCGTCATAAGATTGCTCGGGAAGGAGAACGTTTTGATATTGCCATCACTGTTCGCCTTCAGCGTCGCGCCATTCACAAACGTTTCGCCACCGAAACTGTCGAACATCTCGATGAACTGTACGCTGCCATCCGCGTTCGAAAAAACCTCTCTCACTTGCCAGAGATGGAACGCCCCATGAGCGGGCTGCATGAGCGTTAGCCAAGCCAGCGCGACGGCCAACCCGTTTATCGAAGTCGATGCACAGCGCGAACTACGGACACGGTGCGGCGTCATAGGAGCGTTTCCGTGGGAGATGTAGGCGGCCCAGAACGAACCGCCAATTAGTATCCTTGCGAGCCGCAAGTCATACAAGCAAAGTGCGAGCGCGAAGAAACGCCTAAGCCCCGAAATCCTCGGAGGATTCGGGGCTTGGCCGCTGAAAGAATAATATCTTGCGACGTCAGATTGTGGGTGCCAATCTCCCAAAACAGCCCACTGTCACGAGCGCGCTGGCCACCAACTTCGAGCTCGCCGCAAACAGAGAGCGCCACCCACAAACAGCAGCATGAAACCGCTCGTGGGCTCCGGAGCCAGGTTCACCGAGCCCACGTGGCCTCCAAAATTGGTTGGCGAATTGATACCCGAGCCAAGGCTCGGCGTTCCCGGCGGAAAACCGGTGGCTCCCGCGTCCGTTAGCGAATGGATTCCATCCTTCGGAAGC
The DNA here is from genome assembly GCA_036271295.1 of Lacipirellulaceae bacterium. GTDB lineage: Bacteria > Planctomycetota > Planctomycetia > Pirellulales > Lacipirellulaceae > JABDGM01. The sequence continues at coordinate 3,287 of DATBAY010000552.1, forward strand.
GATGCGCCCGTAAACGACATCGAATCGCCGGAGCCACTGTATGTAATGGTTATGTTCGCCGCGTTCGGATTAAAAAAGGGCCCATTCGTGGTCGGGTTTGGCAGCGTGAAATCCGGCGTCACTCCGCCCGGCAATCCCGCAAGGCCCGGCGTGGCAATCAGGATCGAATGATTGGCGGTGTCTTTCGTAGTGTCGAGCGAGCTGGGAAACGTGAAGGTCTTGATGTTTCCGTCGCTGTTCGCTTGGATTGTCAAGCTGCCGACAAAGTTCTCGCCTGAGAAACTGTCGAACATTTCGATGAATTGCACACTACCATCGGCGTTCGAGTACGCTTCCTTAACATGCCACAGATGAAAGGCCGCGTACGTCGTTGGCACGCTCATCGCGAACATCGCCGCCAAGCTCAGCGGCAATACAAAGTACTGCTGAAATCTCGAAAACTTGTTGCTCCGCGTCGTTAAATCTGGCTAGTTTCTTTTCCTTCTTTGGAACCCGGCCCACGCCATTGCACCAATGATCACGCCGAGCGCCATCGGTTCCGGAACGTTCGATCCGGCACTCAAGCTGCTTTCGGCCCCGGATGTGTTCCCGAATCGCGCTCGCCACGCGCCGTAATCGGCCGCATCGACCGTGCCCGTCGAATTTACTTCGTTCTGTAGCGGACCGCCGTTCCGCCAGAGCACATAGTCGGCCATGTCCACTACGCCGTTGCCGTTGTAGTCGCCAGCCACAGTCGGCGGCCCCGCGCTAAGCGACCCGCCTTGTCCCGCGTAGTTGCGCGGCGAATTCACATCCACGACGCTCGGCTGGAACTGGCCCGCGAAGTTGAGCGAATGGATTCCATCTGTCGGCATCGAGATGAACGTCTGGGTATCCGTGCCGCCGGCAAAATCGATCGTATCGCCCGCCGGATTAAAGAAATTGTTTGGAATAACGTAATCTGGCGTAGCGCCTCCCGGCAATGATGCAAAACCCGCCGTCGCAAGCAGCACCGCGTGCCCTCCGGAAGGCGCAGGCGAATTCGTTGCGAAGGTATACGAGTGCTCGTTCGATGTGATGCCACCAGAAATTGTCAAAAATTGTTGCGAATCGAACGGCGTAAACAATTCGATGAACTGAACACTGCCATCGGCGTTCGAATACGCCTCTTGGATGTAGAACAAGTGAAACGCGGCTCGCGCCATCGCGGGGACGCTCAAACCCAGGACAACCGCGGCAAATGAAATCGTGAGCAAACGAACAGAAACAGCGCACGCACTCGCACGAGCGAACAAAACGGATCGGGCCATAATAGAAAGCGTTTCTTGATGACGCGCAAAACGCGTCGCTTCGCTCCGTCTGGCCCGCAGTGCGGTCTGGCCCAGCAGTCCGGAGACATGCCCACCGACGTAGTATGCGCCGCTGCCGATCACTCTGCAAGTAGATTTTGTGTCTTCCTCTGTAGGTAACTGTCCGAAGTTCGGCCAGTTCCGCTAGCAGCCGCATCGTGTTACGCTGAAGCGATTTTAGACCGATTTCACCCGCCTTTATTGCCATGCCACGCCGCGACGACCTCAAAAAAATTCTCATTATCGGCTCCGGCCCGATCGTCATCGGCCAAGCTTGCGAATTCGACTATTCCGGTACCCAGGCGTGCAAAGCGCTCCGCGAAGAGGGCTACGAGGTCGTCCTCGTTAATTCGAATCCGGCCACGATCATGACCGATCCGGCCACCGCCGATCGCACGTACATCGAACCTCTCACCTGGGAAATCGTCGCGAAGGTGATCGAAAAGGAGCGGCCAGACGCCCTCCTTCCCACACTCGGCGGCCAGACCGGCCTCAACGTGGCGATGGACCTCGCTCGCCATGGCGTTTTGGAAAAGTTCGACGTCGAGATGATCGGCGCCAATGCCGACGTCATCGACAAAGCCGAAAGCCGCGAGCGTTTCCAGCAGGCGATGAACAATATTGGCCTCGATGTGGCCCGCGGCCGCACGATTAAGTCCATCGCCGAAGCCCGCGAATGGCTCAAAGAGATTGGCCTGCCGGCCGTGCTGCGGCCGAGCTTCACCATGGGCGGCAGCGGCTCCGGCATCGTCTTTGAAGACGCCGATTTTGACCGAATGGTCGATCGTGGCCTCGAACTCTCGCCCGTTCACCAGATCCTCATCGAAGAATCAATCATCGGCTGGAAAGAGTACGAAATGGAGGTGATGCGCGACAAAGACGACAACGTCGTGATCATCTGCTCGATCGAAAACTTCGACCCGATGGGCGTCCACACCGGCGACTCGATCACCGTGGCCCCCGCCCAAACGCTCACCGACAAAGAATACCAGCGGATGCGCGACGCCTCGCTCGCCGTCATCCGCGAGATCGGCGTCGAAACCGGCGGCTCGAACATTCAATTCGCGATCAATCCAGACACCGGCCGGATGATCGTCATCGAAATGAACCCGCGCGTCAGCCGTTCGAGCGCGCTCGCCTCGAAGGCCACCGGCTTCCCCATCGCAAAAATCGCGGCAAAACTCGCCGTCGGCTACCGACTGCATGAGTTGCCGAACGATATCACGCGTGTGACCACAGCCTGCTTCGAACCAACGATCGATTACGTCGTCACCAAGGTCCCACGTTTCGCATTCGAGAAGTTTCCAGACGCCGACGCCACGCTCACGACGCAAATGAAAAGCGTCGGCGAAACGATGGCCATCGGCAGCACGTTCAAAGAGTCGTTCCAAAAAGCACTCCGCGGGCTCGAAGTGAAAAGCGACGGCTTCGGCTGCGACCGGCTCGATTTGTGGGACACAGCCGAGCGGCCGACTGAAGAGCAAATCATCGCGAAGCTCCGTAAGCCGGGTGCCGAACGGGTCTGGTACCTACGCTACGCCTTCAAGTGCGGAATGAATGTCGCCAAGGTCTACGAGCTGACGGGCATTGATCCGTGGTTTCTCGACAACCTGCATGAGATCTTGGAAACCGAGTACGAGCTCTGGAAAGCCGCCGACAATGGCTTGCAGGTTGCC
>DATBAY010000553.1:0-3364 GCA_036271295.1 Lacipirellulaceae bacterium
CGAAAAGATCATGCTCCAACTAGAAATCTGGACCCTGATCCGATTCATCTTGATCGGATCAGGGTCTGGAGAATGCCGCGGCGAGGTCTCGCGCGCCTTGCTTCTGGATTTGTACGTCCATCTCGGCGTTGGTCGCAGCGATCAGCTTTGCCACCGTGTTGTTGCGCTGGGCGACTGGATTTTCCCGATAGCCGCTTTCCTGAAAGAAGTTCGACGTCGGCACCTTCTCGCGCCAATCCTGCGGCATCGTCACCATGTCGTAGCCGGTGCCGTCGCCGGTGAGATTCATCATTTCAAGTTCGGCCGCGGTCAGCGGCCTGTTGTATCCTTTTGCGCGCGCGAACAGCACCGACATCATCAGCTTCTGCGTCTGCAATAGCGGCCCGATATCGACGTCGAGATTCATCGCGTGCGTCGCCCAGCCTTTTTGCGTTCCAGCGAGCGCTTCGTGCTGGCCCCAGTCGTCCGGCACGCTCTTGGCAAACGCTACCACTCGTTCGACGGCAGCGATCTTGTTCTCAAGCCGGGGCTTCGCTGAGGCAGGCAATTGCGCGGCTTTGGCTTGCAATGCCCGGATGAAAGGACCGCCGGCTTCCGACATCAGTTCGACGCTGTTGGTCGTGAGCAACTGGTTGTAACCAAGCGCCGTGGAGATGGCGTGTCCATTCGGATGGTATTCGAGGCCGGCCTGAACGTCGTATGCGCCGTTGCCGCTCGCCTCAAAGCCGTAGACTCGCACCGCCTGATCCCGGGTAAGCCCGGTGGCAGACGCGACTGCGGCGTAAGCACGCTTGAACTCGAGTTCGCTCGCCGGCCGTTGCGGCACGAAATTGAATTGCTGTTTGGCCGCCTCGAGAAAATCGGCCACCACTGGGACATAAGGCCGTGGCGGTTTTTCTTGCGGCGCTTCTGGGTTCACCGGCCGTGGCGGCCCGGCATACTTTGGCGGCTGCGTCAGCACATAGTCATCGAGTGCGATCGACTCGCCGTGTCCGCGCTTCGACGTTCGCGACGAGCGCTTCTGCGCAACCGACTTCCAGTAAGCACGGTCGACCGCGAGAAAAGCGTCATGGACTTGCAGGTATTCCGCAAGAGCTTGCCTATAAGCGGCTATGGCTTCCGGCGTCGGGGCGGCGGATTGCGCCGAGGCGAACGGCGTCCAGCAAAAAACGAAGAAGGCCGTAAGAGCAGTTAATAATACTGTGCGGCGATGCTGTGCCATCAGGTCATGCCGAAGTGTGAAGTGACGCCTGGGCGCGACGTCGGCTCTTTAGCAGTCACAACGAGTAAACGCGCTACACTCGGCCGGCACACTGTCGGCGAAGCCGACGAAACATAGTGATGCGTTCGATTCGGCTACTCTAGACCTTTGATGTCTTCGAATCTTCGGTCGTGCAAGCGAATTTACGGAAACCTTCGGCACGCAGCATGCAAGCGGGGCAGCTGCCGCAGCCGTAGCCCCATTGGTAGCGCTGCCCGCGTTCGCCGCGGTAGCATGTGTGCGTCTCCTCGATGAGCATATCGACCAATGTCTGACCGCCGAGATCGAAAGCCATCTGCCAGGTCGCGGCCTTGTCGATCCACATCAGGGGCGTGTGCAGCACGAACCGGCGCTGCATGCCGAGATTGAGCGCCACTTGCAGAGCCTTGATGGTGTCGTCGCGGCAATCCGGATATCCCGAATAGTCGGTCTCGCACATGCCGCCGACGATGTGCTTGATACCGCGCCGGTAGGCGAGCGCGGCGGCGAAGGTCAGAAAGACAAGATTGCGCCCCGGGACAAAGGTGGTCGGCAAGCCATCTGCCCCGAGTTCAATCTCGACCTCTCGGGTGAGGGCGGTGTCGGAGACCGCGCCGAGGGTGCCGAGATCAAGCGTGTGCTCTGCGCCGAGGCGCGCCGCCCATTTGGATTGCTCCCGCAACCGGTCACGGATGATGGCACGCCGCTCCAATTCCACTCTGTGCCTCTGGCCGTAATCAAATCCGACCGTCTCGACATGATCGAATTGGTCCAAAGCCCACGCGAGACAGGTAGAGGAATCCTGACCTCCGGAAAACAACACAAGCGCCTTATTCGAATTCTCGATCATGTGCGTGCTTACTTTTCACAGAGAGCCATTACGTGGTCACGGCCGGCTTAACAAATGACCAGGGAGGCCGCGCAAGATGGCAAAAATGATGCAATGTCCATGACTGGAAAAGTGGTGGTGCAGGGCGGTCTAGCCCGTGAACTTAGGCTGGTGGGATTTGTTGTTGTCATCCGCGGCCTTGCCTAAGGGCGCGCATCCGGCGATGTGTCCGAGCGCACCTATAAAGGTGTCAACATCTTCTGTAGGCCTGCGATCAGGTGGTTAATCTCGCGCGCTCGTTCGCTCAAATCCTTGATCCGATCATTTTTGACGGCGACCTCGCCCCTCAGGAAGGCGATCTCGCCGTCTTTCTCGGCCAGTCGTTTTTCCAGTTGCTGCACATACTCTGTCGCGACAGGGCGCGGTACCGCTCTCCGGTTATCCCCAAAACCAATGGTCGTGTGGGCGTACCCGACCCTGCCGCATGCCTTGCGCCGCCGCGTCAGGCGTGAAAAGGGCGGTCGCCACGGCGACCGCAACCATGAGCTTGGTCATGGCCGGCCCCCTAAGCGAAGGCTGAGCGGCGGCCGGGGTCGCTGCGGTACAAGTCCTTCCAGCGCCGGGCGCGGTCAAAGAATTTGTTGTAAGCAGGTTGCTTGGTGGCCTCGCCGTCAAGCCGCTTCAAGGCGTCCATGACATCGTCGAAGCGGACGACAGGAGCCGAGGGCGGACGACGCAAGTCAGGGGCGGCCTCAACAGCACAGGCATCTGACGCCCAGGACGCAAGGATGGCGCGTTTTTCCTGTGTGCTGAGGTTTGGGTCGGTCACGACCTCCATCGGTGTGCTGAATGCCGTCGCCGGGTGAAGGAATTGATTGAATTCAAGATCCTTTCGCTTTGCCGTATCGCTCATGGCCACATCCCTTAGCAAGCTGACATGGGTGAGTGCGGGGAAGTCCCGCGACAGGCCCCGAGGGCGCCCGCCGGTCGGTGGATTTGGAGCACGGCTATACTTTTTCAAGAGGGGTAAGAACATCGCATGCAAATTATTTTACCAACAAACCTCTTGAAAAACGCGCGCCGTTTTTTAAGTCATCGACCGCCGCACTCAGTGCGGTGCCGGGCGCCCTCGTGGGTCCGGCTGGCGGGCGCCGAACATGGTGTCCGGCGCCGTCTTGTGCCCATATTGCTCAAAGGGAGAATGTGGCTATGAGAAATCTCGACGTGAACTCGCTGTGGCGCTCGACCATCGGCTTCGATCGCCTGTTCGATCTTATCGACGAATCGACCCGCTG
>DATBAY010000554.1:0-5936 GCA_036271295.1 Lacipirellulaceae bacterium
AAGTCCTTGTCGAAGGCCCCAGCAAAGCCGCCGAGAAACACGACGCGTCTTCTCCCAGTCCCCAACCCCCAGCCTCCAGCCCATCCCTCCAACTCACCGGCCGCACCCACTGCGATAGGATCGTCGTATTCGACGGAAACCCGCGCCAAATAGGCCACCTGTTGCCGGTAACGATTTTCGACGCGAACGCCCATACGCTGTTCGGCGAAGTGGTCACGCGGCACTCGGGCCTGGAGCTCTTCACGCTCTCAGCCCCTAAGCGCTCGGAGCCAACTGGCCAAAAAGAAGCACTGTCGGTTTTGAAATAGCAAGCTATAATAAAGGTTCCTCCAGGCGGTCGACTTTGGCCTTTCCACGCGCTGTCATGATCGACATCGACCGCCTTCGCTCTTGCCTGGACGACGTTCAATCGGCCGAACCCTGGCTGCGTACTCTCTGCGTGGCAAATCTTCCGGCGGCCCACGCCAATTTCACTCGGATGGCCGAGCATGGTGTGACGCTCGATCTGCTCACGCAAATCATCGACCAATTTGCCGCCGCCGCGCCGACGCTCGCCGACCCAGACATGGCGATCAACAACCTCGAACGGTTCATCGCCGCCTCGCGAAATCCGATGGCCACGGCCGCATTGTTCGAGCGCGACCCCGACGCTCTGCCGAATCTGCTCCAGATCTTTTCTACCAGCCAATACCTGAGCGACCTGCTCGTCTCGGACAAAGAAGCTTATGACTTGTTGCGAATGACAGAAGGCCAACCTGTCGCGCGCCTGGCGCTGGTGGACGAACTGGTAAACGAGATTCGCTCGCTGCGCAACTACAACGAGGTGCTCGCCTCGCTCCGCCGGTTTAAACGTCGTGAAACGCTCCGCATCGCGTATGGCGATATCGTCCGCAACCAGCCGGTCGACACCGTAGTTCGCCAAATCTCCTATGTCGCCGACGCCATCGTCGAGGCCGCGATCGAATACGCTCGCCGGCATCTGCAGGAGCAATATGGCACGCCGCTGCGGCCCGACCTCGAACGCAGTCGCTTCTGCGTGCTCGGCCTCGGCAAACTGGGCGGCACCGAGTTGAACTATTCCAGCGATATCGATCTCATCTTTCTGTATGAATCCGATGGCCTGACCGACGCTCGCCGCAACGTAACCAACCAGGAATACTTCGAGCGGTTGTCGAAAGAAGTTGTCCGCCTGCTTACGGAAGCGACCGACCTGGGGGCTGCCTATCGCGTCGACTTGCGGCTGCGGCCGGATGGATCGCACGGCCCGATCTGCATGAGTTTCGACAGCACCCTCTCCTATTACGACGTGAAAGGTCGCACGTGGGAACGGCAAGCGTTCGTGAAAGCGCGGTCCATCGCGGGAGATCACGAGCTTGGCCAGGAGCTTTTGAAACGACTGGAACCTTGGATCTATCGCAAGTATCTCAGCTTGGCTGATATCACCGGCATCAAATCGCTCAAGCGCCGAATTGAGCACCACACCGTCAGCGAAGGAGGCGAGCTCCGAAATGTTAAAACTGGCCATGGTGGGATTCGCGATATCGAGTTTGTGATTCAGTTCCTGCAACTTCTCAACGGCGGCTCCATTCCCGAGGTTCACACCGGCAACACGCTGGATGCCATTGCTCGGCTCGAAAAGGCCGGATCGCTGACGCCGGACGAGCGCGGCAAACTGGAGGACAACTACAACCTGCTGCGCAAGCTGGAGCACCGGTTGCAGATCATGTTCGATCTGAAAACGCACATGCTGCCGGAGAAGCAGACTGAGCTTGCGAAGGTGGCCGTGAGGATGGGCTACGTCGGCACGCGGCATCATGCGCCGTTGCAGTCGTTCCGCGAGGATTACGCGCGGCGCACGCGGCAGAATCGGGAGATGCTGGACCATTTGCTGCATAATGCGTTTCCTGGCGATGGGGCTGAGGATCCGGTGGTCGATTTGATTAACGATCCGGATCCGGCGGCGGAGCGAATTCTGCAGGTGCTTGGCCGGTACCCGTTCGAAGATGGTCAGGCCGCGTACCAGAACCTTATGGAACTGGCGACGGAGAAGATTCGATTCCTTTCCACGCGCCGCTGCCGGCATTTTTTGGCCGCCATCGCACCGCGGCTACTCGCGGCGATTGCTCAGACGCCGGAGCCGGACACCACGCTCGTGAACCTGAGCCGCGTGAGCGACTCGCTCGGCGGCAAGGCTGCGCTGTGGGAGCTGTTCAGTTTCAGTCGGCCATCGCTGGAACTGTACGTGCGGCTGTGTGCGGCCTGCCCGTACTTGGCGGGCATCCTGACCAGCAATCCCGGCATGATCGATGAACTGATGGACAGCATGCTGGTGGAGCACCTGCCGACACTCGCGATCTTGGAGGAATCGCTGGCCGAACTGACTCGTGGAGCGGAAGACATCGATCCCATTTTGCACAGCTTTAAAAATGCTCAGCACCTGCGGGTGGGTGTACGGGACGTGGTTGGCAAGGACGACATCCGTTCGACGCACGCAACGCTCGCGGATATCGCGGAGGCGGTGCTCAAACAAATTGGCCAGCAGGAGTATACGAAGCTCGTGTCGAAGTTCGGCACGCCGATGATTGGGCGGCCGAGCGAACATGAACTTGCGAGCGAGATCGCGCGGCGGCATTGGGAACGATATGCGACTCGCGAATCGGACGAGTGCCAACCGGTGGTGCTCGCGCTCGGCAAGCTGGGGGGCCGGGAGCCGAACTATCACAGCGACCTGGACCTCATCTTTTTGTTCGAAGCCGGCGGGAACACGTTCCCGTCGCTCGCACGCGGGGATCGGGCGTCGGCGACGATCACGAGCAACAGCCACTTTTTCAGCGAGTTCGGTCAGCGGCTGATTCGGGTATGTAATCAGCTGGGGCCGTTTGGCCGGCTGTATGAAGTGGACGCTCGGCTGCGGCCGACGGGCAAGAGTGGTGCGCTGGCCGTGTCGTTCGATGCGTTGGCCCGGTACTTTGCGGAAGGTCCGGCTCAGCTCTGGGAGCGACAGGCGCTGTGCAAGGCTCGGCCGGTGTTCGGCAGCGAAGCGGCCCGTGCGGCGGCGATGGAAATCGTGTGGGCGGCAACGTATGGCATACCGTGGCGACCGGAATTCGCGACCGAGATTCGCGCGATGCGGGCGCGGTTGGAGGACACGGCTTCGCAACGCAATTTGAAGCGCGGGCCGGGTGGCACGGTGGATACCGAGTTCCTGGTGCAGATGCTGCAACTGAAACATGGCGGGGCCGATGCGTCTGTCCGCGTGCCGGGAACGCTCGATGCGCTGGCCGCGCTGGAAAAAGGCGGCTACATGCTGGCGGATGATGCCCACTTTTTCAGCCGGAGCTACCGGTTCCAACGAAGTATCGAAGCCCGCATTCGACTGATGGATGCGACAGGCCGGCACGAGCTGCCGGAGAGCGCGAGGGAGCTCGCGAAGCTGGCTTACCTGCTTGGGTATGCAAATCCGCGGTCGCTGGTGGGCGAGGCGGAGCACACATTCGCTGAGACGCGTTCGCGGTTCAATCGCATTTTCGACGCGGCGGAGCGCGACTAGAGGATTTTTAGCAACCGTGTTCCACTGGGCGCCTAGGGCAACGCCCTAGTTTTTCGCAATCCTCTGCGGCGTTGCCCCAGCCACCCAGTGCGAGAACTTGAAAAACGCTTTAGGCGTATTGGCTCCGGCGCGCGAACTCGATTTTTTAATACAAAAATCGGAGGTATCGGCGCGCAGCCCTGGAAAAACCGCACTTAAACGCGAGTTGATGCTCCAGCCATGCGGTATTATTGGGAATCAGCGCGTGCGCCGCGTACTAAATTAGGATCCTGCGACTTTCATAAAGTCAGCGCGCAGCTTGAGCCACCCGTCAGGAATCTGACGCGACAGAGTGGCGAGCAAAATGTCAAAGAGCGAATGCCGACGCAGTGCAGCGTGCGGCTAATCCTACCATGTTTTATACCTTTGTACAGTAGTTTTTTGGCCACTTAATAGAGCGTACTTTTAAGTTGGAATATTAGAGAGGGAACTCCTGAGGGTACGCGCAAGCCTTCGACAATAAGAGGACTGCTGGACGAGCCAGCAGTGGCACCTCGTACTCGGGCGTGAAGGCTGGAGCAAGATTGGGTAGCCTGGGTTCTCTGAACCTGGGCCGCCGAAGGCGGTGGGAGGAGACTTGCGCTATGTAGCTAGGGGCAGTGCCTCTTGCGGCTGCGCCGCCCAAGTTTGAGACTCTGGGGCACCTGCTATTACCACAAACCGATCAGGCGCAGGATTCGCCTTGACGTGCATTGGCCTCTCGCGACATATTCGCTATGGATGGCGAATATCGTAGATCGAGGAACGGAACGTGAGGCTGATTCGAGCCAGCAAAGCATATCGGTCGTTGGAACTTAAACTGCAGGAAACGGCTGTCGAACGAGACGCCGCAATCCGCGATCGCGATAACGCAGGTCGTGTCTGCGATGAGATGTTAACAAAACATGAGTCGCCAAAATCGGGACGGCAAGCCGTCTTTTGCCATATACCACGAACAGGAGGATCGTCTATTTGACATGCCTTAGCGGAACGCGCCGCCGAGGCTGGCATACCCATTCTTGATCTACACTGGCTGTCAATCTCTCGCTACGGCTCAACTCGATTTGTCTACAACGTGATGGCCGACCATCCTGATGTATTGGATGGACCGAACACGCTCATTCATTTGCATAGTTTGCACAATATTAGTTATTTCCTTCGGGATAAGCGGGTGACCTATACGGCGATTGTGCGTGACCCGATCGAGCGGTTTTGTTCAGATATCGCTCACCTCCACAATGCTCTGTTGAACTTTTCCGAAGTCGCTCGCGAAGATTTCTTGGCGCGAATGCCTTGGAATACAGAGTTGAAGGCATTAATGATTGACGATAGCGCGTCGCTCGATAATCTTCTCGAAATGGCGGCGAAGGAATCGTTCTTTCGATTCTTCTATTACCATTTTTTTACGCGGTCCTATGCGCGAAACCCGTTCCAATAAATCCGTTTGAACCACCAAATGAAGACAAAATTGAATTTCTTGCTGGCCAAATAAAGGAACGATTTGCCTACATTGGGCGTTATCCCGATGTTGCGGAAAGCTTCCACAACATCGCGGAATGTCATGGCCTGCCTGATGATTGTAGCGAAACGTTCGCGAATCACATTAACCGTTCCCACGTGAATCAGAGGATTCTAAATAGCCGCGAGCGGTTTGCAGATGCATTTGACGGTTCTTATCAATTGTTGGCATCTGTTGGCATCACATTTTAAGAGGTCTCGCGTCAGGGACGTGCAGGATCGGGACTAATATGCACTCAATCGGACTTACGGCCTAGCGGTGCTTCTGGGCTTTTGCGATTTGATTGAAGAGATCGCTGGAAACACTGTCGCCGTAGAGTTGGCCGGTGATCGCGGCGATCTTCTTGGCTTTGGCGAAGTCTTTTGCCTTGATTGCTTCGATGGTCCAGCTGTGGAGTTTTGACCCAGCCCGATTGGCGTAGAGTGGATTCGTGGGACTCATGCAGCACGCTTTGAGTGTCAGTAGCGTGCTTTGATCGAGTTTGTCTTTCGCTTTGGAGGCTCCATCGATATAGATCTCACCGACGAGGCCCATTTTGCCTGTGGGGCGATATTGCTTGTCGCCGTAGATCAATGGATCGGTTGGTTTCGCCTCGGACCAGAGTTTGTCGATAAATTTTTGATGATCGTCCGCGGACTGGGCTTTGCCGCCCGTCGGTTCGATAAACGTGTCGCCCATTTTCAGAAAGACGTGGTTGGGGGCTTGCTGCGGCTGGGTTTTGATTCCGAGTCGTCCGGCAACGACATAGTAGAGGATGGCCGACGAGACACAGTTGTAAGTTCCCTCGTTCAGCAGCAGGGCCATGTTTCCTTGGAGCGATACGTAACCGCCGTGCAGCGGAACCTTGTG
>DATBAY010000555.1:0-5237 GCA_036271295.1 Lacipirellulaceae bacterium
TTTCGTTGACATGGATACTCTTTCTGGCCATCCGCAGAGAAACACAACCGCCTTCTGCACGGACGTGGCACGAAAAGTTCAAGTGGAAAGCAGAGGATCGCCGGAAGTCGAGCGAGGCTGGATTTGACGGGCATTTAGTCAAGCTTGTGGAGCATGGGACGCTGACCGCGATGCTCAAGGACATGCTGGATAAGAAGGGGTGAAAGCCGATTTTGGCGAGATAGCGGTACGAGCTGAGTGTGATCGCTAAGCCGCGCGCGGCTGGGGGTGGGGAAAAGCAAAAGATTCTAGTTGAGTTTTTGGGCGCGGGCGCTTATTCTAGTGCCTGCTGCCCGTAGAGGGGTTGCCAGCCGACGCGAGTTCAAACGCATCGCAATGGCGGCTCAAAACCTACTGGCGCATCTCATCGATTCATCTTTTCAGTAGCTTTTCACTTTTCTTAGATGCTCAATTTCGTGGATGAGGCGTTGCGGCCCTGATCCAAATTTGCGGTTTCGCGGTCGGGTTAGATCCTTTGCAGGTGTCGCTCGCGGGGAGAGTGGGCGCGCTGGGTGGGACGGACTCGCGAAGTTCGCGCCACTTTTCTAACGTTCGAATCTTCTCTTCTCAAGGACGACGGCCATTATGGCCCATACTGCATCTCTAGTCAGAATGTGCGCGGTCTTCGCATGCGCGGGCGCTTGTGCCGTCGCGATGCATAGACCCGTATTTGGTCAATCGTCGAACATGCCGAATATTGTGTACATCCTGGCGGATGACATGGGGTTGGGCGATGTTCGCGGCTATACGCCGACGTCGGCGATTGATACGCCGAATATCGATCGTCTCGCGAGCGGCGGGATGATGTTCACCAATGCGCACACCAGCGATTCGGTGTGTACACCATCGCGGTACGCGTTGTTAACCGGGCAGTACGCCTGGCGAGGCGCTTCGCTACAGGGTGCGCTGCAGCCGTTTTCGCCTCCGATTACGGATCCGAATCGGCTGACCGTGGCGGAGATGTTGCAGGCGAGCGGTTACAGCACAGCGATGTTTGGAAAGTGGCATTTGGGACTAGGATATAGTACGACGAACGGCGCTCCGGCGGCGATTAATGGGAGCAATGTCGACTTCTCGAAGCCGATTACCGGCGGACCGGCGGATCGAGGATTCGACACTTTCCTGGGCATCGATGGCAGTGCGAATTATCCGCCGTATGCATTTATCAATGGCAGGTACACGGTCGGCAGCGATCTGGTAACACCGGCGGTCCCGACGGGGCAAGTTTCTGGCAATCCGGCGAACTTCGCCATCAATCTTCCGGGGCCGATTGCGGACGGATTCGACACGACCAAGACGCTGCAGACATTGACGACGGCGACGACGAATTACATCAGCTCGAAAGCGAACCAAGGTCAGCCGTTCTTCACCTATTTCGCGATGAACGCTCCCCATGCGCCGATTACACCGGCGCCTGGGCTGGACTCAGGCTACCGAGGGCCGAACGCGCCTTATGCGAACTTTGTGTACTCAGTAGACCAGGCGGTGGGACAGGTGTTGGACACGATCAACGACCCGAATCACGACGGCGACACGTCGGATAGCATCGCGAACAACACGTTGGTCGTGTTTACCGCGGACAACGGAGCGGCGGATTTATTTGCGATGCCGAATTCGGCCGGCAATATCAACGGCGTGCCGATGCGTGGGTCGAAGGACACAATTTATGAGGGCGGCACCCGAGTGCCGTTCCTGGCCCAGTGGGGCGGTCACATTCCGGCCGGCACGGTGAATAATCATATCGTGGCGCTCAACGATTTCACGGCCACGGCGGCCACGTTGACGGGCTACACTTTGCCGACCAGCGGAGCGGCAGAAGACAGCATCAATATTCTGCCCGAGCTACTAGGCACTGCGACCAAGAGCGTACGCAGCGTGAACGTCGAACATTCGACAGGCGGAACGTTTGCGATCCACCAGGTCGATTCGGCCGGCACGGAGTGGAAGCTCATTTTTTCATCGGGCGACGGCACGACGTCGGCGAACAATTATGACCCAACGGTCGGCATCACTGATTTCACCCGCGTGCAACTCTACAATTTGACGAGCGATCCGGGTGAGCAAACGAACCTGTTGAGCGGCGGCGGGGCGCGAAAAAATCAGCGTAAGGCTTTGCAGCTGCAGCGGTATATGCAGTCGTATATTTACACGGGCCGAAGTGCCGGCATTAAGCCGGAGACGTTGGTCCAAGGCTCGGCAACCGAACTTGGAACGACGACGATGCTGGTCGACTTTGGCGTGAACACGCAACAAACGACGCAGGCCGGAGTGACGTGGAATAATTTTACCGGTACTCCGTACTCCGACCCGACGATTACGAAAGGCGTGTATGACCAGGGAGGCGGCTACACGGGCATTGTCATGAAATCGCAATTCGTGAATGGCGGAGTAGCAACTGGCGTTCAGGATCCATCGCTTAATTATGATGGGCCGTATCCCAACGAGTTGGCCGGCATTCCGAGCGATGCGCTGCGCGATGGGTTCTATATATCGGACGGAAGCTCGTTGGTTATTACGATGAGCGCGCTGGATCCACACGCTACGTATGATTTTCAGTTCTTCTCGGCCGCCAAAGTCTTTATGAGCTACACGTTATTTACCGTAGCAGGGGCCAACTCTGGGCAGGACCATATCGCACCTGTCAATAAGAACGCAACGCAAGTGGCGACGGTCAACGGTATCGCGGCGGATAATTTTGGCACGATAACCATCACGGTTGAAGGACGGCAGCCGGATGGATCGCTACAAGACCCGAACGTGCCGTATGACGCGGCGGGGCAAATCAACTTCATGCGTATAGTCCAACATTTGCAGATCATTCCGGGCGACTACAACGGTGATCGGATCGTTGATTCGGCGGACTACGCCGTGTGGCGGGCGGCGGTGGGCGCGACCGGGGTCAATCCGGCAGACGGAAATAACGACGGAATTGTCGATGGCGCGGATTACTTGATCTGGCGTCATGCGGTGGATGGGCCAGATTTTGGCAGCGGGTCTGGACAACAGCAGGTGCTCTCACCGTTAACGACGCAGGCGGTGCCGGAGCCAACGGTGTTGACGCTGCTTGGCATGGCGGCGGCTTGCGGCTGGGGATCGATCCGGCGCCGCGATTAGAGCGTTTTTCAGTTCTCGCGGCGGGTGGCTGGGGCAACGCCCCAGAGTATTGCGAAGAACTAGGGCGTTGCCCTAGGCACCCTTCGGAACACCTTTGCTAAAAATGCTCTGGCGATCACGTTTTCGGCAAAGATGTGACCGCTTTGCACCCAGGGCGAAGACGATGCGGGCCGGGCAGCGTCAACTTCACGATTGCAGACGATTTCCTCGGCGCTAATTTAGCGACGTAGACGGCGTGATATGCCGCCGGCTAATGCTGTCCCCACCGCAATCAGCAGGACCGACGCGGGCTCGGGGATGGCATCTGCGGAGATGGTTACGAAACCGTCCGCCACCCAAGGGTTCAAATCAATTGCTTCTGGCGGAAAGAGCGAAAACCCATTTCCACCGTTGACGTTGGAAAGGGATATCGACAACGACACCGAATGCGGCGCCAGGTAGGGCGCGAGCGTGCCGCCAGTCACGGTTTCAAGCTGCGTGAAGAACACGCCGCCCGTGCCTGGCGCTCCGAGCGTGCCGGTGAGCACGGCGCTGCCAGTGGGGCCGGTGAGCAACAGTGTGTTACCCGGGCCGTACAAACTGAATGTGGGAAGATTGCCGAGACTTGGATAGCCTTGGATTACGACTTGCGGTGTGCCAGGGATGATCGCAGACGGCGTTGGATTGGCAATCAGTGGACCCGAGATGGTGAATGAGGCGTCGCCCGTGGTGACATCGGCGAAGAGCGGATCGAGGAAGCCGGTGTATTCGATGTTGGTGTTCTGATCGCCGGTCGTGGCTGGGGTGCCGTCTGAGATGGTGCCGAGCTGGCCGCCGCCATCTTGATGGATATCTGGACCGACGCCCCCTAGGTCGAGCTTGAGAATCGTTGCGGCTTGTAAGCTTGTAATGAGCGTGCTCGAAAGCGCGCACGCGGCGATCGCTGAGAGGATGCTTCGAGTTGTCCGTTTCATTAGTTCTCCCCTTCTTACAGTCGAGCGGTTGATCCTGCGGCGTTGACGCAGGACGGCTCGTAACCGCCACAGTTTGATTTTTCGGCCGGAAGCCGCCTGAGGGGGGCCACCTTTGCCGATGACATGTTCGGATTATAGGTAGCGCCGAATAAGGAAGGAAGGTTTTTGGCTGATTATTATTGGCGGGGTGCTGGCAGAGAGCCAGCTGGGCCGTTGCCCAGATTACCGCTACTTGCTCGTCAGCGGTCGCTGGCGTTGGCCAAACACGAGCATGATGCCGATTGCCATCGGCACACCCATCCCGGGCTCGGGGACAGCCATGAGAGCACTGGCAGCAGCGCCGGCACCGGAGTCCGGAGAATTGCCGAAATTGGCGCGCCAGGTGTCGTAGTCCGAGGGGCCAACGGCACCGTTGCCAGAGCCATCTGCTGGCAGACCGACGCCGGTTTGGCCGACGTTTTTCCGCCAGGCCACGTAATCGGCGGCGTCGACCACGCCGTCGCCGTTGTAATCGCCGGCGACGCCGCTCGCGCGATGCCAAACTCGGACATAGTCGACGAGCATGGTTTGAGGAAAGACGGTGGTGCCATCGGGATCGCCGCCGAAGTCGCCGCCGATGGCGAGATTTAAAATGATGTTTTTGGCGGTAGTGAAGTTAGCGTCGGACATGCCCGGATTCTCGTCGACGGCGAAGTTTAGATGGTCGTCGACATAGAAGCGGATTTCATTGGCGTTGGTGGTCGGGTTTTTGTCCCACTCAGCCGCGTACGTGTGGAAGCCGGTGGTGAAGTTCACGGGCTGGCCGTTATCGGTTGCGCTATAGGTTTTCGTGACATACATGTGCTGGCCGCAGCAGGGGCCGGGATCTTTTTGCCAATGGAAAGCGCTGCTGGTGACCGTGGGTTGGCTGCCCTTGTTTTCCATGATGTCGATCTCGCCGCCGAGCGGCCATTGCACCTGATTGGGGTTCATCCAGAACGCGGGCCACATGCCTTGCGTGGTGGGGAGGTCGATGCGGGCTTCGATGCGGCCTTGGCCGAAGAGCATGTTCGACGTGATGAGGCCGGACCGGTACTGTTTGTTACCGAGTGGCTGATTGGAGGCCGTCAGATGAAGGTAGCCGTCCGAGAC
>DATBAY010000556.1:0-2068 GCA_036271295.1 Lacipirellulaceae bacterium
CGGAACACGGCCGGATCAATGTCGGAGTTAATCACGCGCACCGCGCCATCCATCATGGCGACAATCGTGCCGTTCGGCCCGATTGCACCCAGGCTTTCGACTGGTTTGTCGCGGTCGAATTCCAAATCGCGCGGTTGCGTCCAGGTCACGGCTCGATCTTTGCCAGACTCAACGAACAAGATCGTTTTGGACGCGCCATCCGGTATGTTTTTAATCTCGACGGAATGCGAGCGGGTCTTCGGATCCGCATCTATTTCTGTCTTGCCAAAAGCGGTGCCTTCCCCGCGGAAAACTTGCATTCGCGTGAGCGACGTTTCCGTCTGCGGATCAAAGCTGTAAATGCCTGGCATCTTATCGAATAAGGCGCGGTTCTCACTGTCGTCCCAAGCGTTGTCGCGCTTGTAAGACCCATAGAGATTCTGCTGCTCTAAAAACGGGAGAATTGCCACCCGCCAGCTCATGGAGGTGGGATTGTCGTTTCCATGAGAGATTACGGTCACAGCCGGCGGAAACGTTAGATTGCGCCTGCCCATTAGCCCACTCGCGATTTCGTGCGCTCGCTTTTGCGAATCTTGGAGCGGCACGACGAACCGGCGAAGCGCCTCGGTTCCCTTTGACGACTGAGCAACCGACGCCACTGGGTTCGGCGAATACTTCCGCGCCAGGCCTGCACCATCGATGATCTCATGGCCGTTTGGCGTTACGAGACCTCTAAAGGTCGCCTGATCAATTTCGCCGGGCAGCGAGATGAGTGCGCCATCCACCAAGACGCCTTCGAAGCGGCCATTTACGAGGCCAATGTCGGCAACTGGGTTCGCTTCGTCGAACACGGCGTCCTCGGGCTTTGTCCAAGGCACTGCCTTGCCGCCGCCGGTATTCACAGCCAACAAGGTGTTCGAGGTGCCGTCCACGCACGAGCGAATATTCGGCGCACGATTGGGGCGAAAGAATGCCTTCTCGCCCGACATTACGACGAAGTGCGTGTTCGAGCCGGTCTCGTTGCCGATTCGAAAGATATCAGGCATCGAATCCAAAAGAGCCTGGTTGCGTGGGCTGTCCCAAGGTTCGTCTTTGGCGAAGCGATCGTAGAGCGGCTTTTGTTCGAGAAACGGTAATATTTGCACACGCCAGGAAAGCTTGGGAGCGGCCGCTTCCTTTTTTCCAGGCGGGAACTCGCGGTGAACGCTTTCGTAGTTCATGAATCCGAGGGCGATTTGCCGCAGCTTCTTCCGCAAGTCGGCAACATGCTCGGGAGCCAACTTCACATCGGGCAATGCGCTTAAATTCGGTTCGCTACTTGCGGGAGGGATTGCCAGCGGCGGAGTTTCGGCCGGTGGAGCAGCCTCTGCCGCTACTTGTCCCGCGACGGCATTGGGTGTCGCTTCAGCAGGCGGCACACTCACGTTTTGTGGAACGCCACCACCGCCGCCGTCCACGGTGAGTAAGATGGTGAGCATCGCCAGGAGCAGTACGCCGACCCCGGCGACGATGCCTAAGTATATTTTTTTCGACAAAGCTCGGCCCCCCGAACCATGGCAGGTCTGCGCGCCGAACGGCCTCGCCCGACTGCCGCGATATATAATTTGAAAGACGAATTAGAGAAGAATTCACGTACGCACGCCATCAAGCGCTGATGCGAACGTCCTACGATATGGTAAATCGTCTGCGCGCAAAATGAAAGCATTCGCGGGATCGTCTTTACAGTCGCCGGCCCGGTGCTTTTTGTTCTCGTGCGATGGCAACTATGCGGATCTAGCCGTCCGCACTGCGAAAACCTAGGCGTTGCTAGTTATTGCCGGTGCGCCCGACCAGGCTGGCGACCGTCGCGATGAGTTCGCTCGCTTCGATCGGTTTGGAAAGATGGATTTGGTAGCCGGCCATCATGGCCCTGGTTCGATCTTCGGAGCGGGCGAAGGCGGTGAGGGCAATCGCCGGAGTCTTCCCACCCGATTCCGTCGGCAGGGCTCGCACGGCGCGAATAAAATCGTACCCATCCCGCTGCGGCATGCCGATGTCACTTAAGATCACATTCGGACGCTCTTCCTTTAGTACGCGCAGACCGGCATCG
>DATBAY010000557.1:0-4012 GCA_036271295.1 Lacipirellulaceae bacterium
GGATAAACAGCGACTCCTGCCGCTGTCGTCGCTTGCCCATCGTCATCGGCTATACCTCCGTGCCAGGCCTCTGATGCCCACGCCGCGTAACATACCATGCCTGTCAAGCTGCCGGCCGTGACGGAATACTTCCCCGGGCTGCTAGAGTCGCCCATGGCGCAGCTACATCGCCAGTATTGGAATCGCTGCCGATCGCGGGATCGATGTACTTAACGGCGGCGAGCAGCCGGCGGCTTTCCAGCGATTCGATTCGCAGCTGGCGCGCGGAAGTAAACCAGCCGATTCGCCCCGATCGATAAGACTTGCAGTGTTACTCCGAATGTACCTCCAGTATATTAGCCCCCATTGGTAGTGCCAGGGAAAGTGTGCTCGCGACGTCGCCGGCCACTTTTAAGAACAGAGACGCGATTAATTCGGGACTCTGATTATGCGGGAGCCACCTTCGACACAATCAATGTTCCGCGCGCCCGATTGTTGACTTGGGTCGAGGAAGTCGATTTGTCGGCCACAAACCGCGCTATTTTTCGGCGCGTAGGGCAGAGAAATTCGTAGCCTGCGCCAGATACAAAGGAATTGTCGGGGCTAATGTAGAGAGAGTGGGTTTGCCCACACGCCGGACATCGCAAATAAGTAATCGCTGGCATTATGGATAGTAGAGGACTTGATCGGAGCTAGCGGGGCGCTTGCTGCGACCAGAACATCTCTCAAGATGAGGGCTATGTGGAATGGAAAGCGATATTGTGTCATCGCGCCGCGGAAAGAAAAGTGCGACATTGCGGCGCGCCTGGTCACGAAACGGCCTACTCGGAGGACCGGTGGCCTTAGCTGGGCTCAACCAGTAAAACGGATCGGCAAAGCGTTTCTGTGGCCGCCGGCCTTGATGTGGGGACGATCGCTATTCTAGCGCGGATCGTAACCGAGGTTCGGGCTTAGCCACCTCTCGATGTCGGCCAGCGGGAGGCCCTTCCGTTTTGCGTAGCTTTCGACCTGATCTTTTGTTATTCGATCGACGGCAAAATAGCGTGCACTCGGGTGCGCGAAGTACAGCCCGGAAACGCTCGCGGCGGGGTGCATCGCAAAGCTTTCGGTGAGGTGGATGCCGGTCGCGCGTTCGGCATCGAGCAGTTGGAAGAGCGTGCTTTTTTCGGTGTGATCGGGCTGCGCGGGATACCCGGGCGCCGGACGAATACCGCGGTATTTTTCATTGACGAAATCCTCGCTTGAAAGCTTCTCGTCGTTGCCATAACCCCAGTCGCGGCGGGCCTCGGCGTGAAGATGTTCCGCGAACGCTTCCGCCAGGCGATCGGCTAGTGCTTTGACGAGGATCGCGTTGTAATCATCAAGGTCGCGGTTGAATTTGGCGGCCAGTTCATCTGCGCCGATGCCGGCCGTGACGGCGAATGCGCCGATGTAGTCCTGCCGGCCGCTGTCGCGTGGGGCGATGAAATCGGCGAGCGAATAAAACGCAGTTTGGCCCTTGCGCTCCCATTGTTGGCGTAGCGCCTGGAAATGACAAATTTCCCGTTGGCGCGAGTCGTCGGCGTACACCAGAATGTCATCGCCCTCGCTTGCAGCGGGCCAAAAACCGTAAACGCCGCGCGCCTGCAACAGATGCTCGTTGATGATGCGATCCAAAAGTTCGTTTGCGTCGTCAAACAGTTTCCGAGCTGTTTCGCCGAGCTGCGGGTCTTCAAAAATACGGGGGTACTTTCCCTTGAGTTCCCAGGTCTGAAAGAAAGGAGACCAATCAATAAACTTGCGCAGCGTTGTTAACGAGACATTCTCCAGGACCCGCGCGCCGAGAAAGCGCGGCTTGGGAATATCGAGCGTCGCCCAATCGGATTGGAAGCGTTTTTGTAGCGCCTCATGGTAAGGGACAAGCTTGACATCTTGACGTTTCTCGTGCGATGCGACGAGTTGCTTTTGCAGGGCGCGATTATCTTTGTCGAGCTGCTCTCGGGCGACAGGGTTGATCAGTTTTTCCACGACGCCGACGGAGCGCGAGGCGTCGAGCACGTGCACGACTTCCGCCGAATAGGTTGGCGCAATCTTTACCGCGGTATGTTTCGCGCTGGTAGTCGCGCCGCCAATCAGAAGCGGGAGTTGGACGCCGGTCCGTTGCATTTCGCGGCCGACGTGCACCATTTCGTCGAGGCTCGGCGTAATCAGGCCGGAGAGGCCGATAATGTCGACCTCCTCTTTTTGCGCCGTTTCCAAAATCTTCTCGCAAGCGACCATGACGCCGAGGTCGATCACTTGAAAATTGTTGCAGCCGAGCACGACACCGACGATGTTCTTGCCGATGTCATGCACGTCGCCCTTGACCGTGGCGAGGAGCACTTTCGCGCGGGCTTTTCCCGCGGTGCCGGCGGCTTCCTTCTCGGCTTCCATGAACGGCGTGAGATACGCGACCGCCTTCTTCATGACGCGGGCACTTTTTACAACTTGCGGCAAAAACATTTTGCCGGCGCCGAATAAATCCCCGACCACGCTCATGCCGTCCATCAGCGGGCCTTCGATGATGGAGAGCCCGCTTGGGAATTTCTGCCGAGCTTCCTCGGTGTCTTCATCGATGTATTTGACGATGCCCTTGAGCAGCGCGTGTTTCAGTCGCTCTTCGACCGGCTCCTTTCGCCAGGCTTCGTCGGCTTCGGCGGTCGCGGCGCCCTTCCCCTTTACTTTGTCGGCGTACTCAACGAGTCGTTCGGTGGCATCCGGCCGGCGATTGAGTATGACGTCCTCGACAAGCTCCTTCAGGTGAGGCTCAATTTCCTCATAGACGGCGAGCTGGCCGGCGTTGACGATGCCCATGTCCAGTCCGGCGCGAATCGCGTGGTACAAAAAGACGGCGTGAATTGCTTCGCGCACCGCATCGTTGCCGCGGAAAGAGAAGGAGACGTTCGAAACGCCGCCGGATATATGGACGCCCGGGCAAGCGGCTTTGACTTTCGCGATCGACTCGATGTAGTCGACCGCGTAGTTGTTGTGTTCTTCGATGCCGGTCGCCACGGTGAGGATGTTCGGGTCGAAGATGATGTCTTCAGCCGGGAAGCCGACTTTTTCGGTAAGCAGCTTATAAGCCCGCTTACAGATTCGCACTTTGTCGTCGAGCTCTACGGCCTGGCCTTTCTCGTCGAACGCCATGACGACGACGGCCGTACCGTACCACCGGCAAAGCGTGGCGCGGCGCAGGAACTCTTCTTCGCCGTCCTTGAGACTGATCGAATTGACGATCGCCTTGCCTTGCAGCGTTTTGAGGCCGGCTTCGATGATGGACCACTTGCTGCTGTCGACCATCGTCGGCACCGCGGCAACCTCGTGGTCATCCGCCACAAGCCGCAGAAACTTCGTCATCACCGCTTCGCCATCGAGCAAAGCCTCGTCCATGTTGACGTCGATCACATTCGCGCCGCCTTCAACCTGCTGATGCGCGACCTCGACCGCGGCTTCGTAATTCTCGTCCTTGACGAGCCTCGCGAATTTCTTCGATCCGGTTACATTCGTGCGCTCGCCGATCATTACAAAGTTGCTGTCGGGCCGCAGTGTAAACGGCAACGAGCCGCTCAGCCGCAAGTAGTGCGGCGGCGATACTTTTTTGTGCGGCGCGAGCCCGCGAACCGATTCGGCAATTGCCCGAATGTGGTCCGGCGTGGTGCCGCAGCAGCCACCCACGATGTTCACCCAACCGCGCTCGGCGAACTCGCGGACGATGCGGGCCATCTCGGCGGGGCCGAGGTCGAAATGCCCCATTTCGTTGGGCAAGCCTGCATTCGGATGACAACTGATCCAGGTTGACGCCACTTGTTGCAGCGATTCAATGTGCGGCCGCATCGGCACTGGGCCGAGCGCGCAATTCATGCCGACTGAAAGCATCGGGAAATGCGATACCGCGTTCCAGAAGGCTTCGACATCCTGACCGGACACGAACGTGCGGCCGCCGTCGCCGAACGTTCCGGAGACCATCACGGGCACGCGAACTTTGTGCTCGTCGAAATAACGGCTGATCGCGAAC
>DATBAY010000558.1:0-13652 GCA_036271295.1 Lacipirellulaceae bacterium
CATGGCGGTCACTTCTTGCAGCTGCGTCGGAGCGACGCCGGGAATCGCCTGTTTCATGGAACGCGTTCGGTTCGATCAAGAATGAAGGTCGCCTAATGAGGCAGCAGCTGCCCAATGCCGAAAGTTACCAAAATGAGTGCCAATTGCCTAGGCCGCGGCCCTTGTCGTTTCCGTCCGCGCCTGGGAATTCTGCAACTTCGAGGGACGGTATACACTTAAGTTTTGCCGCTCCAACTTGGCTGCCAGCCGCCCGATCATGCACATCTGCCTTATCGATATTGATGGAACGCTCGTACGCACCGGCGGCGCCGGCCAGACCGCGTTCGCCGAAACTCTGATCGCCGACTTTGAGATACCGGAAATCAACACCAACGTCGCGTTCGCCGGTCGCAGCGATCGGGCGATCGTCGCCGATTTGTTTCGCGACCACGGCATCTCCGCGTCGGACGAAAACTGGCTCCGGTTTCGACGGGGCTACTTGAGTCGACTCGATTCGGCGCTAAGAGCACATCAAGGTCGCGTGCTACCCGGCGTCGCGGAGCTGCTCGCAGCGCTCGCCGCTCGGGGCGACGTCGCCCTGGGCCTGCTCACCGGAAATATCCACGAGGGTGCACGCCGCAAGCTCACGCACTTCGACCTGTGGCATTGGTTTCCGTTCGGCGGCTTTGGCGACGAGCACGTCGAACGCTGCGACATCGCAGCGGCCGCTTTGGCCGCTGCACGACGGCATTTGTCGCCGACTAATGGCGATACCAAATCGAATGGCCGGTCCACCGCGAATAGCCAAATCATCGTCATTGGCGACACGGAGCACGATATCCGCTGCGGCCGATCCATCGGGGCCCGCTGTATTGGTGTCGCAACGGGCCAATCGACCGCTGAGCACCTGCAGACGTTCGCGCCGGATCTCGCCTTGGCTACGCTCGAGGATCTGCCATCCATTTTGAGCCTCTTTGACGAGTGAGTGTCTTAACGAGCCGCCACTTCAAAGGCACGCCCTCGGAACCGCTTCAATCGTTCCATTCCGAACGTCCACGATTTCCGGCGCACCGGTCGCTGCGCAGGCCACAACACTTTCTTCTTGCTTGGTTAGTGAATCACCTAACCTTGTCTAGCACTTGGCGTGTTTGGCCACGTTCGTCATGAGCCAGCCGCCATAGCTGCGGGCACGATACTTTGGCAGTTAGTTATGCAATACGACTTAGTGGTGATTGGCAGCGGCCCCGCGGGACAAAAGGCGGCGATTGCCGCGGCAAAGCAAAACTGGCACGTCGCCGTCGTCGAGCGACGCCGCGAGCAGATCGGCGGCGTGTCGCTTCACACGGGCACAATTCCTTCCAAAACCATTCGTGAGGCGATCTTGCACCTCACCGGGTATCGCCATCGCGATGTCTACGAGGACAGTTACCGCCGGAAGCGCGAAATCACGATGGACGATCTGCGTGTAATGTTGCGCAACGTCGGGCAGTCGGAATGGCAGGTCCTGCAGGATCAGTTCGCCCGCAACCGCGTGCAAGTGGTCTGCGGCGAAGCTTCATTTATCGACCCGCACCACATCGAGGTCGAAACTCACGGCGAAAAACAAATACTAGCGGCCCGGCACATCCTGCTCGCCACCGGTACGCGCCCGGCGCGGCCAAGCCACATTCCGTTCAACGGCGAGACGATTTTCGATTCCGACGAAGTGCTCAGCCTGGGCAGTGTCCCGCGGTCGATGATCGTGGTCGGCGGCGGCGTCATCGGCCTGGAATACGCAATCATGTTCGCCACGCTCGGCGTGCAGGTAACAGTCGTCGATGGTCGCTCGCAACTGCTGGAATTCTGCGATCGTGAAATCATCGAAATGCTGCTTCATCACGCCCGCTCGCTGGGAATGATCTTCCGGCTAGGTGAGAGCGTAGTTGAAATCCGCGAGCCGAAGCCGGGCCGTGTCGCCGTCGAGCTCGAAAGCGGCAAGCGGCTGCTTGGTGAAACGGTGCTTTTCAGTGTGGGTCGCGAGGGTGATACCGCCGCGCTCCACCTCGATTGCGCTGGCCTTGCCGTCGACAAACGAGGCCGCATCTCTTGCAACGAACATTTCCAAACCGCCGTGCCTCACATTTACGCGGTGGGCGACGTCGTCGGCTTTCCGGCCCTGGCCAGCACGGCGATGGAGCAAGGCCGCCGCGCCGCCTGTCACATGATCGGCCACGACTTCGCGCCTTGCGAACACATGCCTTACGGCTTGTTCACTATTCCCGAGATTTCGATGGTCGGCAAAAACGAAGAGCAGCTGACAGAAGCCCGCGTGCCGTATGAAGTGGGCATGGCGCGGTTCAGCGAAATTGCCCGCGGCCACATCACCGGCGATACGGCCGGCATGCTCAAGCTGCTTTTTCACCGCGAGACGCGCCAACTGCTCGGCATTCACGTGATCGGCGAAGCCGCCACCGAAATCGTTCACATCGGCCAAACTGTGATGGCTCTCGGCGGAACGATCGACTATTTCCGCGATACGGTGTTCAACTACCCCACCATGGCAGAATGCTACAAAGTGGCCGCGCTGGACGGGCTCAATAAGCTGTCGTTGTGGGCGGAAGCCGAAAGCCCGGCATGCGACATGGCGCCGGCTCTTGAGATGGCAGTCCACGGGATTGCGGACGCGATGCTCGCTTAGGGCGAGGCAGGCAGCCGCAATTCGAATCGTTCGCCAGTCGGGTGTGAAACTTGCGGCCCCTGGTCTGGAGCCGGTCGCACCTTATCATAGCGGCATGAACAACCGCGACATTGGCACCACGCTCGACGAAATCGCCGACCTGCTCGAATTTCAAAACGCGAACCCCTTTCGGGTCCGCGCCTATCGCAACGCCGCGCGGCGGGTGAAAGATCTATCCGAGCCGCTGGCGAACATTGCCGCCGATCCCAACCGCGAGCTCACTGAAATCGAGGGCATCGGCAAAGACCTTGCCCAGAAGATCGCCGAGCTGCTGTCAACGGGCGAAATCGAAATGCTGCTAAAGCTCCGCGAGGAAATTCCCGGCGGCGTGTTGGCCATGGTTCGCATTCCCGGAATGGGGCCGAAAAAAGCGGCGCTCCTGCGCACTGAGCTTGGCGTTAGTTCGCTCGACGAATTGAAAGCCGCCTGCGAAGCCGATCGGGTGCAAGGCTTGAAAGGCTTCGGCAAAAAGACGCAAGAAAAAATCCTAGCCGGCATCGATCTGGCCGCTCGAGCACACGAGCGAATGTACTGGTCGCACGCTGACGAAATCGCGCAACAACTTCTTGCTCACATGCGCGAGTTAAAAAGCATCCGCCAGATGGAAATTGCCGGCAGCTACCGCCGCGGCCGCGAAACGATCGGCGACCTCGACTTGCTGGTAGACGCAGATGATGCGAACGCCGTAATGGACCAACTCGGCCGCTTCGAAGAGTTGGCCACTGTGATTGGCCGCGGCGACACCAAAATGTCGATCCGTCTCGGCCGCGGGCTGCAAATCGATTGTCGTGTCGTCCCCGCCAAATCGTTCGGTGCCGCGCTGCAATACTTTACCGGCTCGAAAGATCACAACGTCGTACTTCGCGGTCTGGCCAAAGACCGCGGCCTGCGAATCAACGAATACGGCGTCTTCCGCGCCCCCGCGATCAAAGATTCCGAAGCCCCCGGCTCCGCCGGGAGTTCTCCCGACCCCGAAGACCCCAATTTCAAAGACGCCAATTCGCTCAACTACGTCGCTGGCCGTACCGAAGAAGAACTCTACGCAGCGCTCGATCTCCCTTGGTTCCCGCCGGAAATGCGCGAGGCGCGCGAAGAGTTCAATTGGGCCGCCAACGGCAAGTTGCCAAAGCTACTCGAAGTCACCGACCTGGTCGGCGACCTACACATGCACACCACGGCGAGCGATGGCAAGGCATCGCTCCGCGAAATGGTTGTCGCCGCGATCGATCGTGGCTTGAAATTCATCGCGATCACCGATCACTCGCCGCGCGTGAGCATGGCCAACGGGCTAAATCCCGACCGGCTCCGCGCCCAGTGGGCCGAGATCGAGCGACTCCGGTGCGACTTCGATGATTTCACGATTCTCAAAGGCATCGAATGCGATATCCTGGAAAAAGGTGGCATGGATCTTCCGGACGACGTTCTCGCCGAAGCCGATTGGGTGATCGCCAGCGTCCACTACGGGCAGCAACAGTCGCGTGAACAAATCACCGATCGCATTCTGGGCGCATTGGAGAACCCGCACGTTTCAATCATCGCCCACCCCACGGGGCGCCTCATCGGCCGGCGTGAATCGTACGCGGTCGATCTCGACGCAGTGTTCAAGTCGGCCGCCAAGCATGGCAAGTTGATGGAAATCAACGCGAACCCCGCTCGACTGGATTTGGACGACGTGGCGGCCGCTGCCGCGAAGCGTCACGGCATCCCGATCGTCATCAGCAGCGACGCCCACAGCACCAGCGGCCTTGATGTGCTGCGCTATGGCGTCCTCCAAGCGCGCCGCGCCGGCCTCACCGCCGACGACGTAGCGAACACGAAACCGTGGGCTGCAATCCGCAAGATGAGCGGCCGTCGTTAACGCTACTCAACAAGCCCGGCTCGGCTTCCTAGAACGACCTGAAGCGTCGTCGGCTTTTCGCTGCGCAGAATTTCCAAATCGATTTTATCGCCCGGTTGGTGCTGGGCGATGCGCGCGGTGAGCCGGTCAAAATCCGCCAGCTTGTGCCCATCGATCGTTGAGATCACGTCTCCCGGCTTGATGCCCGCCTTGTCGGCAGCACTCCCCGGTTGCACAAAAATTACGCGAACGCCGGCCGCGTGATTTTCTGCCTGCACACCTAGCAATGCTTGGTTGCGAACGTACACGGTCGCGTCCGGATGTTTCTCTTTGATGGCGTCCACCGCCGTTGGGGTCACTTTGGTATCGATCAGCTGGAGCACCGATAGCTTTTCCTTCTCGCTAAACATTTTCGCGACATCATCGTTAATCGGCGCGCCTTCTAAACGGAAATAGCGTTGCTGCTTCAGCTGCGCTACTTGGAGCAAATCGTCGGTCGTGCCGTGCCAACGAGTTCCCAAGCGGAGCGTCAGGACTGCTGCCACATTGGGCGGATCGATCGGCTCGATCTGCATCATCAAATCTGCCCCCAGTGGTCCCAACCGCTCCTGGCAGGCGATGATGTCGCGTTGAGCAAGCTCGGTGAGCGCCTTAGCAACAAGCGACGGCCGATTTTCAAGGTCCGCCAAATGTTCGAGCGCGGCCCGCGACAATGTCTCGTCCTTCGAATGGCTGAACCGCCGCATGATCCAAACCGCGCGGTCGGCCGGCTCGGGCCGATCCCCATTGGCTACCGACAGCAGCGGATCGAGCGCCGCCATTTCGGCGCCGGCCAGATGTTGCGAAGCCTCTTCGCGAACTTGATATAGCGGATCGTCCAGGTCTTTGATCCAAGCCGCGATTTGTTTCGCGGCAGGTGAGTGATCTGCCTCGCCACTGGAGCCCGAAGCAGACTTCTCAGCATTTCGCTGTGCGTCGGCGGGCGCTTTGGCTTCCGCTGCGGGCGAACTATCATCATCGGCCCGCGATACCACGGTCCCTGCCGATCCGATGGCCCACCCAGCAACCAAGAGTAGAATGCGGAATCGTCTCATTGCGACAAATATTTCGAAGAATTAAACGCTCGCGAGCGGCTCCGTCGCCACCGTAATCTTACACAAGAACTCGATTCGGGCGATAATGCAATTTAAGGGCGGACAACTGCCACAAAACCGACCAATGGCTACTTGGCGACGCGAATGAAGTTTGCAACTTTAGGCACCGACTCAGATATTTTGCGGGTGGCAGCCGCTGCACGACAACTAGGCCACGACGTTATTTGGCTCGGCGACGTGCGACCGGCAGATGCCGAAGCAATTCGGCAAATTGTCACAGATGGTCGTGACCGAGCGGCCGATTGGGAAATGTTACTCGATCGGGCTTCGTTTGACGGTGTCTTCGTTGGCCAAGGCGCCGCGTCGACTGAGCTTCGGGCTGAACAATTGAAGCGCCTGGCCGCCGAAGCAATGCCGATGCTGGTCGTGCATCCGCTGTTCGACTCCGTGCTGCCTTACTATGAAATCGACATGGCGCGTCGCGAAACTCGCGCGCTCGTTCAACATTACAACGCCGATGCTAACGAGGCCGCGCTCGCGCGGCTGTGCGAATATGTCGGTGGAATGTCTGCGATCGGCACCATTCACCAGTTGACATGCGAACGCCAAGTGCCAAACGGTGATCGCACAACGGTCCTGCGAGCATTGGCTCAAGACGTCGAATCACTGGCCACAATCGCGGGCGATATCCGCCGCGTGAGCGCAACCGGCCCGGCGTCGGCCGACGCATCGTTCGGCTCGCTCCAAATCCAATTGACTGCCTCGAAGCTAACATCCGTTCGCTGGTCGATCGGCGCGATTGCAGCGAATCGATCGGGCGTGGCCTTCACATTGATTGGCGAGCGGGGCACGGTCATACTTGAGCGCAATACGCTTTCCCAAGCGTCGACGAGCTCGTGGCAACTCACGATCAAATCCGAAAACCGCCAGGCGGTCGAACCACTTGAAGTCGGCGATCCCGCAGCCATAGCTGTCACACGATTTACAAGAGCGATAGAAAAACCAAGCCCGCAATCCGGTGAAGGGCAATCAACGTGGCCAGCGGCCACGCGTGCGATGGAAGTCGTCGACGCCGTCGAACTGAGCCTCCAAAAGGGACGCACCATTGAAGTGTTTCAGCAGCAGCTCACGGAACGCCTGGCCTTCCGCGGCACGATGGCCGCGCTCGGGTGTGGGTTGCTGCTCATCGCGTTTTTTGCGGTCGTGGTCGTCGCATTTTTAGGAGGGGCCGAAGGCGTAGTGCGCGAAAAGATTCTTCCCTCATGGCCGCTATTGCTTCTAGCAGTGCTGGCGTTCTTTCTTTTTCTGCAAGCGATCCCGCTGCTCGCACAAAAATCGGCCCCGCCAGACGCTCCGCCGACTGACGAGCCGTAGATTGCAAAGTGCAAGCAGGCGCCGCGGCAACGTTGTCTGCGCAAACTCTTCCGGTCGCGCAAAAGTTTCCGCCAGGTGTCGACGATAGTTGAAAACGAGCGCCCTGCGCCCCCAGCGCTAATATGCGCCCTGTTCATGTCGAGTACAGCGATAGCAATCTCATCCAAAACCAATGGGCGACTCCGGCTCGGGCGATTGGCCCTCGCGCTGTCGCTCTGCGCTGGCTGCGCTGCGCCGTTCGGGCGGAATGGATGCGCGACTTCGTGCGCAGTTCCAGTCGACGAGGTCGACGACGGGTCGCCATGTTGCACCAGCAGTGCCTGCCACGGCGGAGCCTGCAATCGCTGCATTTCCGCCGGCGAGAACTGCTGCTGCCGCATCTATCGCCCGATCGCTGATTGCCTCGAGCCCATCGTGTGTTGGCCGTTCAAAAAGATTTGCCACCTAGTGAACTTCTGCGCGCCCGATGGCTTCTGCGGCCCGCCAGACGTGCCGGGCCCGGGCCGATTCCATCCCGTGCCGACACACCCCGTCTTCGAACCTTCGGCATCGCCGCCGCCTTCTCCGACCGGAATGTATCCGGGCGCGATGTAAGCATCTGCGCGAACGCCAGCAGTAGAATCGCTGCTAGCGACAACTGTTCCGGCGCGCGGTGCCGTGAAGTTGGTTATCACGAGAACTTGGGCCGACTCTGCGTGCCCGTTTTGTAGCGTTTAAGCCCCTAGTAGCGGTGCGCCGATCTTGCCTGCATGGCGTCCCCCAGGCCCGGTCGAGAAGACCCAGCTCGCCACAGGCAGCTTGGGAACGACTGACCTCGAGAGATTGACCCGGCCCGCGTTGCGTCGAGTCACACGACCGAACCCGCTCGGCACCGCTGCTGATGACCCACTCACCGCGCGCCCGCCGCCGATGTCTCCGCGCCCGCTTCGCGCTCGCGACATTGGCACTCGCCTCCCTTGTGTATTGCCCGCTCGCAACTTTGCGAAGTGCGTCGGCCCACGAGGTCACGCCTGAACGCGTCACCCCCGTCGTGCTGGCGGTCCGCCAAGCGCGAATAGCCGTCGTCAGTATTCGCGGCCAGAAGACCGTTTTGGAACCGGCCGCTTCCGGCGATGCCACGGCCGCCGAAACCCCGCGACAAGTGAACGGCATGGGAACGGGCACCGTAATCGACGAGCGCGGGTACATCCTTACCAATTACCACGTCGTCTCCGACGTGCGACGCATCGAAGTCACCATGGATGATGGCCGCAGCTTCGTGGGTGACACGGTCGCCTTCGACGCCACCGCCGACCTGGCAATTGTCAAAATCCCGACGTCAAAACCGCTGCCGACGATTCACATTGGCACGTCCTCGGACCTCATGGTGGGTGAATCGGTAATCGCCCTCGGCAATGCCTTCGGCTACGA
This sequence comes from Lacipirellulaceae bacterium, assembly GCA_036271295.1. Taxonomy (GTDB): domain Bacteria; phylum Planctomycetota; class Planctomycetia; order Pirellulales; family Lacipirellulaceae; genus JABDGM01. Next base: position 8,411 of record DATBAY010000558.1, read on the forward strand.
ACAAACGGTTACCCGCGGCATCATCAGCGCTCTCGGTCGCGACGTGCAAGTGAGCGACACGCAATCGTACGACGATCTAATTCAAACGGACGCCAGCATTAACCCCGGCAATTCCGGCGGACCGCTGCTGAACATCGATGGGGAAATGATCGGCGTAAATGTCGCAGTGCGAGCTGGAGCGCAAGGCATCGGGTTTGCCATCCCAATCGATAACGCGTTGCAAGTTGCCTCGAAGCTGCTCAATGTGGAGCGGCTCCGCGGCCGATCGCATGGCTTGGTGACGCAGGCGGAAACGGCCGCTGATGGCCCGCTCCGGGTTGCCAAAGTCGAAAACGCCAGCCCCGCCGAAAAGATCGGCATTCAACCCGGTGACGAGATCGTCCGTGTCGGCTCGCAACCGGTGACGCGACCGATCGACCTCGAACGGGCCTTTTTGGACCGTGCGACCGGCGAGCCCGTCGCTATCGAAGTACGCCGCAATGGCCAGACGTTGAATCTAGATCTGGCGCTGGCGGAGTCGACCGCACGCCCTGTCGCCACCCCCGCCGCGCTCACTGGAAACGATGCCCGCGTGTGGGATGTCTTCGGCCTGAATTTATCAGAAGAACCGCATAACACTTTCGATCGTCGCAACACGCGATACCGCGGCGGCATGCACGTGAACAGTGTCCGCCCGAATAGCCCGGCCGCACAAGAAGGCATTTTGGCGGGCGACATTCTGGTCGGCATGCAAAAGTGGGAAACCGCTTCCGACCAGGACATCCAGTACATCATCACGCGCCCGAATCTCGACCAGATGGGCAAGCTGAAGTTTTACGTCCTCCGCGGCCAAAACACGCTGTACGGTCATCTCAATCTGGCATCGAAGCCGACCACCGCTGCCGATCCGACCGTCGGTCGGCACTAAAAGCAGCTACCTCAAGCCCGCCCGAATACAGCCGTGCGTAGTCGCGCTTCGTTCCACTGCGTAAATTAGAGCGCATGGAACTCGAGTTCATACAATGGCTTCGCGAGCACGTGCCGTCATCACCCGACGCGCTGCTCGGCTTGAGCGACGATGCCGCGCTCATCTCGCTAGCCGACCGCAACGAAGTCGTCGTCACGACCGATTTGCTTACGGACGCCGTCGACTTCGAGCTCGGCAAGCACGAACCCCGGCGGATCGGTCGGCAGGCTCTCGCGGCAAATTTGAGCGATCTCGCAGCGATGGCTGCCAAGCCTCTCGCGGCGTTCGTGTCGCTCGCACTTCCCCGATTGGGCGCGGCCAATCTCGACGCGCTCCAATTGGCGATTCAATTGTACGAGGGCTTGCTGCCGCTCGCGGCGGAGTTTGGCGTGAACATCGCAGGCGGCGATACGAACACCTACGACGGTCCCCTGGCGCTGAGCGTCACGGCGCTCGGAACGACCACCGGGCGTGGCCCGCTGACCCGCTCGGGCGGCAAAACTGGCGACTGGTTGCTCGTGACTGGACAGCTCGGCGGCAGCATTCTCGGCCATATGCTGGATTTCACGCCGCGCGTTGAAGAAGCAATTCAACTGCATTGCAATTATGATCTCCACGCGGGAATCGATATCAGCGATGGTCTCGCACTCGATGCTTCGCGCGTGGGTGCCACAAGCAAGTGCGGCGTAATTATCTTCCCGGATCAAGTGCCCATTTCAGCCGACGCCATCCGACTTGCAGAACAGGAAGGATCGCGCGATATTCGCGCTGCGGCGTTAGGACATGCGCTGGGCGACGGCCAGGATTTTGAACTGTTATTGGCAGCTCCAGCGAACGTCGCGCAGCAGATCCTGCAGGACCGCCCCATCGGTTGTTCCATCAGCCACGTCGGTGAGCTTATCGAACGACCCGGCCTCTGGCAAAAGCGCGGTAGCGCAGAAGTCACGCCACTCAAAGTTACCGGCTGGCAACACTAACATTCAGCTTCGCTCGTCCATAGACCGAACCGATGTTTACTTTCACTGCACACAACGAACTTGATGTCGACCGACTTGGCGCGGCGCTCGCCAATGCGGTGCCGCCGGGGAGCACGATCGCGCTCATTGGCACGCTTGGCGCCGGCAAAACGCGGCTGGTTCAGGCAGTGGCCGACGCGGTTGGCGTACCTCGCGCCAACGTAACGAGTCCAACCTTTGTGCTCGTGAACGAATACACGGGCGGTCGAACGCCCATTTATCATTTCGACACCTATCGCCTGAAAGACGACGATGAGTTCCTTAACCTTGGCCCGGATGAATACTTCGACTCGCCTGGCCTAACGTTTGTCGAATGGGCGGATCGAGTCGCGAGCCTGCTACCCAACGAAAGGCTCGTCATCACGATCGAGGTGACGGGCGACACTGAGCGCCAGATCGAGATCCGCGGCACGACATCGCGGATGGAGGAATTCGCGGGTCAAATACAAACGGCAATGCACAACTAAAGCGTTTTACAAGTTCTCGTGCTTGGGTGGCTGGGGCAACGCCCCAGTGTATTGCAATGAACTAGGGCGTCGCCCTAGACACCCATGGGAACAGCGTTGCAAAAAAACTCCAGAACATTCGCTTTGCGAGAGGACTTCATCTCGCGGAGCGAGCTGGCTACTTTTTCTTCGCGACCTTTCGCGCCTGCAGCACGGGATCGGATTTCAGCGGCAATTTAACCGTCTTTCCGGTCTCGGCGGCCTTATACACACCCAGAATAATTTCAACCGAACGCCGCCCTTCGTGCCCGTCCACTGACGGTGGTCGATTTTTCTTCACCGCATCCACAAAATCGCGAAACTGAATCGCGTGTCCGTGATGCCCAATCGCTGCCGGGTCTGCCGCGCCGCCGCCGGTGCTTTTGTGCTGCTTCATCCCTTCGAGAATCGCTTTATCCTCCTTGCGCGGTTTGGCGAAATCCCAGCCTCGCAAGTCTTCTTCCTCGAGCAACGCAGATCCCTCCGAGCCGTGGATTTCGACCCGCTTCAAGTAGCCTGGAAAGGCCACTGTGGTGGCCTCCAAGGTTCCCAGAGCTCCGTTGGCAAACCGTAGCGTAGCAACGACCACGTCCTCGACCTCGATTCGTTCATGGGCGAGTGTCGCCGCGTTGGCTTGAATCTCAGCGACGGGGCCCATGAGCCAAGTCAACAAATCGACGCTGTGGATCGCCTGGTTCATCAGCGCGCCGCCGCCATCGAGTGCCCAAGTTCCGCGCCACGCTCCGCTGTCGTAGTACGCCTGCGTGCGAAACCATTTCACGTAGGCATCGCCCAACGCGAGCCGACCGAACCGGCCGCCGTCGATCGCCTTCTTCAGTTTCACGCTAGAATCGTGAAATCGCGATGGAAAAATGGCGCCGCATTGCACGCCGGCCTGGTCGCACGCTGCGATGATGCGGTCGCATCGCTTGAGCGTGATCTCCAACGGCTTTTCGACTATCACATGTTTGCCGGCCCGCGCCGCCGCCACGGCCGGCTCCATGTGCGCGCCGCTGGGAGTGGCAATCGTAACGATCGACACCTTCGGGTCCGCCAGCATTTTGTTGAGGTCGGTGTACGCTCGACAATTGTTCGCGGCGGCAAATTTCGCGGCCGCTTCGGCCCGCATGTCGAAACACGTTTCCAGCTTCGCGCCGCGCACATCCGCAATCGCTCGCGCGTGAAAACCGCTGATCATCCCACAACCAACAATGCCAAACCCGATAGTCATTCAATTCCCTTTCGACGCGGATCCTGCGACTAGGCTTCAGATGCTAAGATGCTAAATAAAACCTCTTCCTATATCCAGCGCCGGCCAGCGTTTCATGACCGAACTAAGTCCGCCGTACGATCCGCTGCTGCACGTCGTACTCCACGAACCCGAAATCCCTTACAACACGGGCAGCGTGGGTCGCACCTGCGTGGCGGTGGGTGCGAAGTTGTGGCTCGTGCGGCCGCTTGGTTTTCGCGTCGACGACTACTACTTGCGCCGCGCAGGCCTCGATTATTGGGAGCGGCTGAACTGGCAGGTGGTCGATAACTGGGCCGAATTGCGCGCCGCCCTGCCCGACTCACGCTTTTGGCTGTTCACAAAAAAGGCCCAGCGATCCTACTTGGATGTAAACTACGCCCAGCGAGACGCCCTGGTCTTCGGCAGCGAATCGGCCGGCTTGCCCGACTCAATCCTTTCCAATCATCCGGATGCTCAGCTCAGAATACCCACGCGGCCAGATGTCCGCAGCCTAAACCTTTCGAATGCAGTCGCCGTGGCATCTTACGAAGCTCTGCGTCAGTGGCCTCCGGGCGGCAGCCGGTGACTCGGGCGCGGCATCCCAACGTGGCGACAAATGCACGAAAAAGCTGCTACTTCCTCCAACTAACCTCGATTGACGCTCAGCACGCGAACCGTCAACATTGAAGGCGCAACCCCGAGGTTTATCATGGCCACAATGAGTGGAATTGACTGCGTTCGCCAGGACGTGCCGCTGGCGGACCGCACCTGGCTCAAGGTCGGCGGAGCGGCGCAGTTTTTTGCCGAGCCGAACTCGATCGAGGAGTTGCAGGCGCTCGTCGTTCGCTGCCACAACGAAGGCTTGCATTCCCGGCTGTTGGGTGGTGGATCGAAGGTGCTTGTCCGCGACGAAGGCGTCAGCGGCATGGTAATCAGTCTTATCAACGACGCGTTCACGAATATCAAAATCGCGGGCCGACGGGCAACCGTTGGCGGCGGCACAAATTTAGCCAACGCCATCACCGTCACCGTGGGAGCCGGCCTGGCCGGCTTGGAACCGCTGGTGGGAATTCCTGGTACTGTTGGTGGCGGGCTTCATGGTAATGCGGGGTCGCACGGCGGCGATATCGGCCAATGGGCCTGCGCGGCGACCGTCATGTCTCGGAGCGGGGAAATCCAACAGCGCGATCGCGACGATCTCGTATTCGCGTACCGTCAAAGCAGTCTCGATGAACTCGTCATTCTTAATGCCGAATTCGAGCTGGATGAAGAAGACCCCGTCGAAATCACGAAGCGATTGCAGAAACAGTGGATCGTCAAAAAAGCCAATTTGCCCATGGCACATGAAAACACGGGCTGCATTTTCAAAAATCCGCGGGGCATGAGCGCGGGCATGCTCATTGACCAATGCGGATTGAAAGGCGAACACGTGGGCAACGTCGAGGTTAGCCAGCGGCATGCAAACTTCTTCGTTGCCAAACCGGGCGCGACGGCAAAGGAAGTTCTGCAGTTGATGGACCTGGTTCGGAACCGCGTCGCGGAACGGATGGGCGTCGAATTGGAA
>DATBAY010000559.1:0-5741 GCA_036271295.1 Lacipirellulaceae bacterium
CATCCTCAATCCTCTCTCGTCAGTTGGCGCGGAAGGAATGGAACCTTCGACCTGCGTCTTATAAGGACGCTGCTCTCACCACTGAGCCACGCGCCAGTTCGCGCACCGCGATCAGTTGGGTCGGAGGGATTCGAACCCACACCAGCCTGATTAAAAGTCAGGTATGCAGCCGTTACACCACGACCCAATAAAGGCTCGGGCGTATGCGTTTGAGTTGCAAAATCGTCAACATGTTCAACTCCTTGTCGTTGTTAAGACGTCTTACTTCCAGCTAAAAGCTGAGAGCTAATCGCTAACAGCTCTTCAAAGTGGTAGCCCCGAGAATCGAACTCAGCGTGACGCCCTTATCAGGGCCATCCGGACAACCAGTCCTCGACTACCGAATAAAGCTCTTAGCTTCTAGCTGTTAGCGATTAGCCAGAAACGCGATAACAGCGTGTCCTGCTGGGTTACAGCCAATAGCTAACGGCTAGCAGCCTCCACAACACGGGCGCGCACGCTGAGCGCAAGTAACGCGAGAGTCACTTTTGCCGTCTCAGCTACGAGCCCAGGTTCTGCGAATGGGTCGGCCTCTTCGATCGGCAATTAGCCAAAGAAAAAGGCCCGGCGTCGTTAGGACACCGGGCCTTGTGGCTCATCAAAGAGTAAGACCAAGTGTCATTTTCGCCTATTTTTTTCGCCCGCGGGCGCGTAGCTCATTCGATCATTCGCCACTTGGGCGAATGTCGCGTAGCACAGCACTGCGAGCGATAAGCGTATGAAGCTTGGTCTTTGATAGATCATGATAGTCATCCTCAGCACTATTATACCCTAAACGAGGGTAAAAGTTTCGTCTGATGTCTATAAGAGTGTCAGATCGGCAATTGGTTCGTGCCGTATTTCAAATAATTCTCAGAATTGTGGTGGGTCGGATGATGGCATCGCACGCCGCAACGCATACATGTTTACTGGACGCATCGTCCCTATCGACTGAAGCGGTTGCGAGCAGCAGGTCGCAAGGTCATTTTTCAGACGAGCGTTAAGCTTGATGAAACGCCCTCATGCAGGCTGACGCCTGTTTCAATCTGAATTATGGAGTAAGCTATGCGGCAGCGAACGATAAAGCCGCCTGACTTCACTGCAATGCGCCATGATCAAGAGATTGAAATCCGCTGAACGGAACAACTCGCGTTGGTCCGTCTTGTTCCTCGCGTTTATCACGTGTAGCGCTCGCGCCGCTGAACCCGCCCAGAAACCCAACGTGCTGTATTTGGTGGCCGACCAATGGCGCGCCGCCGCGACTGGTTATGCCGGCGACCCCAATGTCAAAACGCCAAATCTCGATCGCTTGGCGATTCAGTCGGTCAATTTCACGCACGCTGTCTCCGGCTGTCCTGTATGTTCCCCGCATCGCGCGTCTCTGATGACCGGGCAGTTCCCACTTACGAACGGCGTGTTCTTGAACGACGTGCATCTGCGGGATGACGCGACTTGCCTCGCAGAAGTGTTTCAAGCCGCCGGTTACGACACGGGTTTCATCGGCAAGTGGCATCTCAATGGGCGCGGCCGAAGCAACTACATTCCACCCGAATCGCGACAGGGGTTCGACTATTGGAAAGTGCTCGATTGCACGCACGATTACAATCACTCGTTTTACTACGCCGGCAATGATCCGACGAGACTCACTTGGCCCGGTTACGACGCAGACGCCCAAACTCAGGACGCAATTCAGTACCTCAAAGACCACACGCAGGGCGGCAAGCCATTCCTGCTGTTCGTATCCTGGGGGCCGCCGCACAATCCTTACCAAACGGCTCCGCAGAAGTACCGCGCGATGTACGAATCCGACAAGATTGAGCTGCGCCCCAACGTGCCTGAGAAGTTGAAAAAGAAGGCGCAACAGGATTTGGCCGGGTATTACGCGCATTGCACCGCGCTCGACGATTGCGTCGGCCAATTATTGAAAACGCTTGATGAAACCGGTCTCGCGCGTAACACGATGGTGGTCTTCAGTTCCGACCACGGCGCAATGCTCGGCTCGCAAGGGCAGGAACGCAAGCAGAGGCCGTGGGACGAATCGATTCGCGTGCCGCTGTTAATTCGCGGTCCGCGCGCCCTCGGCGATATGGGCCGCAGACTCGACACACCGATTAATACTCCCGATCTGATGCCCACGTTGCTATCGCTCGCCGGGTTAAAGTGCCCCGACACCGTCGAAGGCCTCGACTACAGCAGCTACTTTCGCGCCGGCGAGAATCCGCCCAAGGACTTTGCGCTGATCTCCTGTCCCGCGCCATTCGGCGAATGGTCGCGCAGCAATGGCGGCCGCGAATTCCGTGGCGTCCGAACCGAGCGCTACACGTACGTCCGCGACCTAAGCGGGCCTTGGCTGCTTTACGACAATCAGATCGATCCCTATCAACAACACGACCTGGTCAACCAGCCCGCCGCGGCCGACGTTCAGAAGAAACTCGACCACGTACTGAGCAGCGCGTTGCAAGACCACCATGACGAGTTTCTGCCCGCGGATAAGTACATCGCCCGATGGGGCTACAAAGTGGATGCGAAGGGAACGGTGCCTTATACACCGTAGTTGGGGCAACGCGCCGTTGAGGTTGCAACCACGCTGAGATCAATCGCCCCAGCCTATCGCCAGGTGCCATGGCACTGATGAATTCCGTAACTCAGCGCCGGCGGTGAGATACCGCTGTACCAATAGCTCGAGGGCGGGCCGAGAAAGACGCGCATCGGAATCTTCGCGCGGTATTTATCCGGGTTGCGCCGCCACACGCTCGTCACAAAAGCAGGGCCCGTGGCTTCCAGCGGGTCATCGTACGCCAAGATCTCTTGCTCCGGACGATCCAAACAAGCTTTGAGGCAATCCTCCCAGAGCGGATGTCCCGCGCAACTCGCCAAGAAGTACTGCCCGCAAAAACTATGGTAGGCCGGGTTGTCCGATTCAGCGGGAATCAACAAGGTGCAATCGGCGATCAAATCATCGACCGCTTTGAAGAGGCGAAAATCCAAATCTGCATAAACGCCGCCATAAACAGAGAGCACCATGTACCGGAACATATCGATCCGCATGATGGGCTTCGGCAGCAATTGGAAGGCCTGCCAGTAATGCGGGAAATGCTCTTGTACGAACGACGCGATTTCATCGTCCGTCCACAAACGATGCTCCCACGGCGGCGAGGGATGCAAGCGAGTCACCGCATCGCGATTGCTGCGCCAGAATTGCGGCACCAAACTCGTGCGCCAAGTTTGGTGAAAAATAAGTGGAATATGACGGGACAGATTTGACCGCTCGTAGTCCGTAAAATGCACCAGCTGGTCCGGATCCGAAATGTACTCGCCGCTCGTGCTGGCTTGCTCGATTTCACGTTGCCACTTGCGCTGCAGAAATAAGCGCAATAACCACGGGCATCTTTTTCCAAGAAAACTGACGATTGACCGACGCATTGAACTACCCGCGGGCCCAATCCAACTGCAAACCAGAACACCAATTCTACTGGTGGTGTGCCGTTGCTACCAATATGCTGCGCAGGCAGCTTCGCTCCGATGGGACTTTTGTAGATGACGAGGAAAGGAGCGATTGACAAGGTGGGAAAACTCGGCTTGGCCCAAATTTGGTCGCCGTTTGCAGTATACGATCCACCGGGGGCATGGCAAGGATAAATACCGGAATCACTTGTCCTAGGCCTCGAAAACTTCTAGATCGTTGCAAATTCTATCGACCGCCGCTGCCGCAATTCGAGCCGCTTCATTCGTCGCAAAGGCTTCCACGATTTATTCGGTGCGGGGTCAGAACGGCTCACCGGTAGGCGCCATCGAAGCATATCAATTCGATCGAATGATAGCATCGCAATTCATCGACAATCGTGATCCGCGGCTATAGTCACGGGCCAATCTTCCCTGTAGTAGGGAAGTCGCTATGCGGTCCGGCCGGCACTGAACTATCATTCGGTATGACCGACGTGAACAAGGGAACGCTGCAGCAAATCACTGATCAACCGCGCGGGCATATTCTCACGAACATCAACGTCTGGTCTCCCGATTCGAAATGGATCGTTTACGACACTCGCTCAGACCCAGCAGGTGATACCTTCGATGCCTCGACGATCGAAATCGTAAACGTCGAATCCCGCGAAGTTCGGCAGATCTACCAGTCGCACAACGGCGCGCAGTGCGGCGTTGCTACTTTTAGCCCCACGAGCGAGCGCGTGGCCTTCATTTTGGGGCCCGAGCATCCGACCAGCGAGTGGCAGTATTCGCCCTGGCATCGGCAAGGCGTGTTGATCGACATCGATAAACCAAATGCCGCCACCTCGCTCGATGCACGCGACCTGACACCGCCATTCACGCCCGGCGCGCTGCGTGGCGGCACGCACGTGCACGTATTTCACCCGGCGGGCGACTGCCTTAGCTTCACCTACGAAGATCATCGCTTGGCCACATGCAAAAGAGAACACGGCGCGGCAGACGTGCAAATGAACCAGCGCAATGTCGGTGTCAGCCTGCTGGGCCGCCCTGTCGACGTTCCTCGCAGCCATCCAAGGAACCACGCCGGCGTCGCGTTTTCCGTGCTCGCGACTCACACGGTCAACCAGCCCCGCCCCGGTTCAGATGACATCTCTCGAGCGTGCGAGGAAGGCTGGATCGGCACAGATGGTTATTTGCGGCCAGACGGTTCGCGGCAGCGGCGCTCGCTCGCCTTTCAGGGAACTATGATCACCGCGAATGGCGATTCGCTCGTTGAAGTCTTTCTCGTCGACCTGCCAGAGGACATAACTTGCGCGGGCGACCACCCGCTCGAAGGATCTTCGACGACATTGCCCGCGCCGCCGCGGGGTACCGAACAGCGGCGGCTCACGTACACAACGAATCGCAAATACCCCGGCATACAAGGTGTTCGGCACTGGCTACGAAGTTCCCCTGACGGCTTCCGCATCGCGTTCCTCATGCGCGATGACAACGGCGTCGCGCAAATCTGGACGATTTCCCCAAACGGTGGCGAACCTCGCCAGGTTACAACCGCTCCGTTCGAAGTTGCCTCGGCCTTCAGCTGGCACCCGGCTGGAAACACGATCGCTTACATCGCAGACTATAGCGTGTTCACGACGGATGTTGCCTCGGGTGAAACGGTGCGGCGCTCGGAGCGTGCAGATAGCGCTTCAGCCCCTCGCCCCGAAGCGTGCGTGTTTTCTCCAGATGGGAACCGAATCGCATACGTCCGCCGAATGCTGACGGGATCCGTATTCTTCAATCAGATCTTCGTTACAGAAGTTCGATAAGCGGCGTTCCGTAACGAATGGCGATTTAACCCATTCGCGGTCTCACGCCTATCGCGGTTTCAATCCCAATCGCTCCACGGCTCGTTTCGCCACGTCATGTTTCATGAAGAGCCGCCAAACCAGGCCGGTTCTCACGTTTTCGATTGCCAACAGCATGGGCCCTTCATCAATCCCCAGATTCTCGTCCTGCCCAAAGGGCGGAGAGACGCTGAACGAATCGACAAAGGCATAGCCGCCCTTTTCCGGATCTCGCCACGCCAACGGTTGCCCGTGAATGTCTGTGAGCGATTTGTATTCCCGCAGCGCGGCCATACTCTCGGCAGGTGTGAACATAATCGCCGACCCCGCGCCGTACGGCGGCAGCACGCCGTTGTGCCAGTTTTCGTTGTCGCTAATACTCGGCCGTACGTCGTGCACTACGTAGTGATCTCGGAACGCGCACGGTGCTACGCCCCAGCGATTCTCACC